>NZ_JBVHQM010000036.1:0-78693 GCF_055567415.1 Streptomyces sp. NPDC026575 | reverse complement strand
GATAGCGGAGCTATCGGGATGATTCGGCAACGCCGCGAGGTGCCGTGCCAGACGCCGCGAGCCCGGCCATGACCCATCGGACAGGCCCTAGCCCATCTGCTGGGTCTCCGCGGCGTCCGCGGAGGCCCAGCAGATGGGCCTTGGACGTGTCTGTCGGCGGCCGGGCTCACTGCCCGGCCGCATCGGTGGGTGAGACGGCATGAGCAGCGCGCGGCCGGACGCTCCCTCCCGCGCCGGCGCCCCGGGTGAAGGCGCGGGCGAGGGGAGGCCGCGCCCTGCCCCGACGCGCCGCCTGATGTGGAGCCTGCGGCGGTTGCTGTCCGTCGCCGAGGACCCCGACGGCGCGGACGGCATCGTCGAGGCCGCCCCGCCGGTGGCGCTGCGCGAGGTCTTCCGGCGCTTCTGGCCCTACACACGCGGCGGGCGGCGCTGGCTGGTGGTGATCCTGGCCTTCGTCGTGCTGGGACCGGTCGTCGACGCGGCCGAGATCTGGCTGTTCAAGATCGTCATCGATGACATGCTGGTTCCGCGCGATCTGCACCTCCTGCTGCCGATCGCGCTCGCCTACCTGGCGCTGACGTTCCTCGCCGGAGTCCTCGACTTCGCCGACGAGGTGACCTCGACCTGGGTCAGCGAACGGTTCCTGCTGGCCCTGCGGTCCGATCTGTTCCGCCATGTCGAAGGGCTGTCGCTCGGCTTCTTCGAGCGGCGGCGGCTCGGCGATGTGCTCTCCCGCGTCACCGGTGACGTCGACGCGGTCGAGACGTTCCTGCTCTCCGGGATCGTGGACGCGATCGCCCAGGTCATGCGGCTGGCCGTCTTCCTCGGTGTGCTGTTCTACCTCCAGTGGGACCTGACGCTGCTCGCCCTCGTCATCGCGCCGGTGTTCTGGTGCACCGCCCGCCGCTTCGCCCGGCGGGTGAAGGCCGCGTCGCGGGAGCGGCGGCGCCGCAGCGGCTCGATCAGCGCGCTCACCGAAGAGACCCTGGGCAATATCGCGCTCGTGCAGGCGTACAACCGGCAGCCCTGGGAGCACCGGAGGTTCGAGCGCGAGAACCTCGGCAGGTTCCGGGCGGCCATGGCCTCCGCGCGCATCGGTGCGGTGTACTCCACGGTCGTCGACCTCGTCGAACTGGCCGGTGCGCTGCTGGTGATGGGCCTGGGCACCTGGCAACTGGCCCAGGGCCACCTCACCCTGGGCGGTCTGATGGTCTTCCTCACCCTGCTGAGCAGGCTCTACAGCCCCATCCGCGGGATCTCCGGCCTCAGCAACACCTTCTTCTCGGCGTCCGCCGCCGCGGAGCGGATCATCGAACTGCTCGACCAGCGGCCGCAGGTCCTCCAGGCCCCGGCTCCGCGCACGCTCGGCCGCACCCGCGGTGGCGTGGAGTTCGACGACGTCTCCTTCTGCTACCCCGGGTCCACCCGGCCGGCCCTGTCGGGGGTCTCGTTCCGCGTGGCGCCCGGCGAGACGCTGGCACTGGTCGGGGCCAGCGGCGCCGGGAAGACCACCGCCGCCAAACTGCTGCTGCGCTTCTACGACCCGGACCACGGCACCATCCGCCTCGACGGGAACGACCTTCGCGAGCTGCGCCTGGACGAGCTGCGGGACAACGTCGCCATGCTGCTCCAGGAGACCCTGGTCCTCCACGGCACGGTGCGCGACAACATCGCCTACGGCCGGCCCGACGCGAGCGACGCGGAGATCGTCGCGGCCGCCCGCGCCGCGGACGCCCACCGCTTCATCAGCCAACTCCCGCACGGTTACGAGACGTTGGTGGGGCAGCGCGGCCGGCTGCTCTCCGGCGGACAACGACAGCGCCTGGCCATCGCCCGCGCCGTGATCCGCGATGCGCCCGTACTCCTCCTCGACGAGCCGACCACCGGCCTGGACGCGGAGTCCGGCCGGCACGTCCTGCAGCCGCTGCGGCGGTTGATGCGCGGCCGCACCACGATCCTGATCTCCCACAATCTGCTCACCGTCCGCGACGCCACCCAGATCCTGCTGCTCGACGGCGGCCGCATCGCCGACCGCGGCACCCACCAGCAGCTGCTCCGCAGCAGTGCGGCCTACGCACGGCTCTACCGGCTGCACGGGCCCGGCGACCCGGCGCCGGCCGAGGTCGTGCCATGACCCGCGCACCGGCCCCCGAGCCCCCGCCGCTGGCACCCGGAACGATGGTGGCACCGCGCTACGAGGTCCTCGCCCACCTGTGCCGCACCGGCTGGCTGGATCTGTACGACGCCTGGAGCCAGGAGCGGGAGTGCCGCTGCGTGGTGAAGGTGCTGCGCCCGGACCGGCGAGACGAGCGGGGGCTGCGCGAGCGGCTGCTCCAAGAGGGCCGCTGGCTCCAGACGTTCACACATCCGCACCTGGTCCGGGGCTACGAGACGGGCGAGACCCCGCAGCCCTTCGTGGTGCTGGAGACGCTCACCGGGGAGACCCTGGCGCACCTCATCGACCGCCGCCGGCGCCGGCTGGCCGCCGCCGACCTCGCCCTGCTCGGCCTGCAGCTGTGCTCGGCGCTGCACTACCTGCACGGCCACGGCCTGCTGCACCTCGACCTCAAGCCGTCCAACGTCGTGGTCGGCTGCCGGCGCGCGAAGCTGCTCGACCTGAGCGTCGCCCGCCCGCCCGGCCCGGCGCCGCCGGGCATCGGCACCCGCTGCTACCTCGCCCCCGAGCAGGCCCGCGGCGGGCGGCTCACCCCGGCGGCCGACGTCTGGGGACTGGGCGGCACCCTGTACGAGGCCGCCACCGGCGAGGTGCCCTTCGGCGACGGCGACACGGGGGACGGCAGCGGATCGACGACCTGGGACAACGGCAGCGCATCGCAGGACGAGACGGACGCCGGGCGGTACCGGTACCCGCAGCTCTACGGACCGGCTCCCGCCGTCGGCACGCGACGGCGCCTTCCGTGCCCCCTCGGCGCGGCGATCGACCGCTGCCTCGCCCCCGATCCGGCCGCCCGGCCGTCCCTCCACCAGCTCGCGGCGGCATTCGACGGCCTGCCGCCGTCCGACCGGCGCGCGGCCGCGGCCGGCTGAACACCGCGCCCGCGAACGGACGTCCCGTCTCCGCCCACCGCGGGGACGATCATGAACCATTCGCCGGGTCCACTCCGTACCTCAGACAGCTCACAACCGGCGAACTCCAGGAGGTGCCCGATGAACGCTCGTCCGGCCGAGGCGTGGCTGAGGGGGGTCGCCGGGGCCTGCGCGGTCCTCAGCGCCGTGGTCCATCTCCTGCTCGTCCCCGAACACCTGGAGGAAGTGGCGTACATGGGAATACTGTTCCTGGTCGGAAGCGTGGCGTTGCTCGTCGCCGCCGTGGGCCTGGCGCGGCCGCACCCGCTACCGGCGTGGCTGCTGGGCACGGCGGTCAGCGGCGGTATGGTGCTCGGCTTCGCGCTGTCCCGGACCGTCGGGCTGCCGGACTACCAGGAAAAGGGCTGGGATCCGCCCTACGGAGCCCTGTCCATGGTCGCCGAAGTGACCTTCGTCCTCGCCTTCGCCGTGTGGTGCGGTGTGGAGCGGACCCGCACCGCGTCCACCGAGGTCACCCGCCCCGCCGCGTCCGTACACGTTCGGTAGTCCTGCCGTGAACACCGCGGCGCCCCCGGTCCCGCTGCCCGTGTACCGCTGCCCGCCGACCCCCGTCGAGGCACCGGCACCGAGGGAGAATGGGTGCGTGGTCTTCCGTAACCGCCAGGCAATCCCCTGGCCGGGGCGGACCGTAGACAGGGGTATGCAGAGGTTGCAGCTCCCGGTCGGACGCATCCCGGACGAGGCGCTGCTGGCTGGTCTGGCCACGGGCGACCCGGAGCTGGCCGTGACGTTCGTACGGCGCTTCCAGCACACGGTCTTCGGCGTGGCCGTCGCGGTCACCCGCGATGCGCAGCTCGCCGAGGACATCGCCCAGCAGACCTTCGAACGCGCCTGGCGGCATGCGCAGATCTACGACTCCCGCCGTGGATCGGTGACGGCCTGGCTGACGACCATCGCGCACAACCTCGCCATCGACGCCGTCCGGTCGCGCCGGCCGGAGCCGGTGGCTCCCGAGGACCTCGACGCGCTCGTGGGCGCGGTGACCGACACCCCCGAGGACCGGGCGCTCGCCGACGAGGCGTCGTCCGCCCTGCGGGCCGCGGTGGCGCGGCTGCCGGGCGAACAGGCCCGCGCTTTGGTGATGGCGGGCATCTACGGGATGACGGCTCAGCAGGTCGCCGACTGGGAGCACATCCCGCTCGGCACCGCCAAGACCCGGATCAGGGCCGCGATGGCCAAGCTGCGGGCCACGCTCACCTCCCCGGATCCCACCCGACCCCACCCCGCGTCGGCGCATCCCACCCGCCCGCAACCCGGTTCTCCCGAGCGAGGCGGCCATGACTAGGGACCTGAGCTGCGAACAGCTGCACGAGACCGGTGCCGAGCTGGCACTGGGCGTGCTCTCGGGCCGGGAACGGGCCGAGGCGGCCGCCCATCTGGACCGCTGCGCGGACTGCCGGGAGTACATCGAGCAGCTCGCCCTCGTCGGTGACGGACTGCTCGGCCTGCTGCCCCGCAGCGAACCGCCGGCCGGCTTCGAGACCAGGGTGGCGCGGCGGCTGACGCAGGCCCAGGCCGAGCGCGACGGACGCGAGACGGCCCGCGGCCTCGGGCGCCGGCGCGCGGGGTTCCGCCGCGGCGTACGGCTGCGGGTCGCGTCCGCCGCGGCGGTGCTGGCGCTCGGCTTCGGGTTCGGCGGCTGGGCCCTCGGCACGGCCATCGAGAACATGGCGGCCGGTCCCGCGCGCCCCGTCCAGGCCGGGACGCATGTGCTGTGGGCGCAGCTGACCGGAGCCGGTGCGGGGCACCGGCAGCCGGCCGGTGACCTCTACGCCCATCCCGGGGAGCACGGCTGGGTGTTCATGGACGTCGACCTCGCCGACGCGGGGATCCCGTACCACGGCAAGGTCACCTGCCTGCTGGAGCGCACCGACGGCAGCACCGTCAAAGTCGGCACCTTCGACCTGCACGACGGAGACGGCTACTGGGGCGCCCCGGCCTCGGTGGACCCCGGCACGCTCTCCGGTGTCCGGCTGCTCGCGGCCGACGGCAGCGTCCTGGCCACCGCGCACTTCACCGCGCGGTGACGCCTCCGGAGGACCGCGCCACCCGCTCCGGAAGTTCTAATCGGGAAGATCCTCGTCGCGGGCGATATGCACCGCCGCCTCCTCCGCCGACGCCGCGCCGCCGTCGATGCCGACGTCCCGGGCGGAGACGTCATTGCTGCCGCCGCGCCAGAACCCCTCGTCGGCGCCCACGAGCCGCCCGGCCCGCTCCTCGCCGCACTCGGCGTCGACCGGTTCGCCCACTCCGCCCGGCAGATCGCCGATACCGTCGCCGTCGGGCGCGCTCACCTCCGGCACCTCCAGAGCCAGCCGGTGTTCGAGGGAGTCGCCCTCGTGCAGCTCCCGTGCGGTGGTCCCGGCGTGATTGACCACGTACGGCCGTTCGGGGGGCGAGTAGCCGGTGTCCAGCGTCTCGTCGAGCCCCGGTTCGTCGAGGGCGTCCTCCATGTCCAGGTCGTTGGGGTTGTCCTGGGGATCGGTTCGGGGCGGCTGGTAGACCTCGTCGCCCATCGCGTCGTCGGACATGACCGCCCTCCCTCTTCCCCTTCGCTCGCCCCGCCGCGGACTGCGGCAGGTGCCGGTACCACCAATTGTCCGCCTGCCGGCGCCGCCCGGCAGCGCCAAGACGGACCGGCCGGTGTCAGGCGCGCCGGTGCTCGGTGTGCAGCCCGACGGCCTCGGCGATGCTCTGCACATTGCCGAAGCGCTCGTGCGCGGGCAGCCGCTCGGCCATGCCGACCAGCCGGTCCGGCGCGTTGTTGCGCCGCAGCGTCTCGATGATCGTGTTCTTGTCGGCCGGGTAGAGGCTCCGGCCGAGGTGCTGAGCCAGTTCGGAGCGCAGTCCGACGTCCTGCTCGGTCATACCGGTCGGTGTGCCGCCCCGGAAGGCGCTCTCGGGGGACCACGCGGCCAGCGGCTGGTCCTCGCCCGCCGGCTCAAGCTCATGCTCCTCGTCCGTGCGCAGCGAGCGCACCGTGGTGAACTGCCCGCGCAGCTGCTTCTTCATCACGTCGTCCCGTGCGGGTCCGGTCTTGTCCGTTCCGTGTTCCATGACCATCGCTGCCTCCGACTCCTGGGTGTCGTGCCGACCCGACGCGTTTCTCCCAGTTTCCCCGGTCCTTTCGCCCTAACAACCGGAAGGCGCCGAAGGCGCGGTTCAGGCGCACTTTTCCGCCCCGTACACGGAGTACGCACAGCCGGGTACGGAAGGTGACCGGGGCCGTCCGGGAGAGGCATATGCCCGTCATGCATACGCCTTTTCCGGAAGGGGAATTCGTATGGCAGCCGACCGCGTCTCGCCGACGGCAATGCGATACCGACGGCAGCCAACCGCATACCGGGAGAATCCGAGGAATCCGAGGAATCCAAGGAGGCAGCGCCATGCGACTCTCGCTCCTTCGACCGGTCATCGATCGGCCAGGGCCCTGGGCAACCGTTTACGCCGATATCTCGCACGGCACCGAGGACGTCGAGAAACAACAGGAGTTGCTGGCGAGCGCCACCACGGCCCAGCTCTTCGCGCTCGGCGCCGACGAGGCCACCTGCGGGGCCGTGCACGAGGCCCTGGTCGCACCGCGCGACAGCGCACCGGGCGCGCACACCGGCCGGGTGCTCTTCGCCCACGACGGTGTGGTCGTGCTCGACACACCGCTTCCCGGCCCCCCGGCCACCCCCTTCGCCGCCTGGGGGCCGGTACCCCGGGTCACCCCCCTGCTGGCTGCGGTCGGCGACGACCCCGTCTGTCTCGTGGTCCGCCTGGACCGCAACGGAGCGGACCTGGTCGTACTCGGCGAGCGGAGCACCGACGACACCGGCCGGGCCGGCGACACCGAACGCCCCCCGCCCCGTACCGCCCCGGCCGACTGGTCCGAACGGCATCTGCAGACCACGGCGGGGCACACCGAGGAGCGAGGCGCCGGGGAGATCGCCGACGCGGTGCGCGAGGCGTTCGACAGCAGCGGCGCCGAGGTCGTCGTCCTGATCGGCGAGGCGCGCGAGCGGCATCTGGTGCACGACAAGCTGCCCTCCCGGCTGCGCGCCGTCACCTACGAGAGCGAGCACGGCGGGCGCGCGCCCGGGGCCGAGCGCGATCTGGTCGAGCGGGACATCGCCCAGGTCCGGGCCGTCCGCGAGCGCGAGCACGTCGCCCAGGTGACGGACCGCTTCCGCGCCGGGTCCGGTGGCCGGAGCGCCCCGCGGGCCGCGGCCGGCATCCCGGCCCTGGTCGAGGCGGCGCGGGCGCACCGGATCGAAACGCTGCTGGTCAGCCCGCACGGTGCGGATATCGCGCGGCAGGTCTGGGTGGGCGAGGGAGCGGATCAACTGGCCGTACGGGGCGCGGATGTGCAGGCCATGGGGGAGGAGCGCCCGGCGACCGCACGCGCGGACGACGCCCTGGTGCGGTGCGCGGTCGCCGGCGGGGCCGAGATCGTGGTCGTCCGCGACCTCGAACAGGCGCCGGAGGGCGGACTGGGCGCCATCCTGCGCCGGTCGGAGGAGGAACCGCCGGAGTGAGAACCGCACCGGTGCCCGCCCGGCCACGGTGGCCATCGAGCAGGTCGCGACCGCACAAAGGGCCGCCCGCCGACCGGATGTCACCGGTCGGCGGGCGGCCCCTCGTGCGCGTACGGCGTGCCTCAGTCCTGTGCTTCGGCCGCCACCGGCTTCGGGATCAGGAAGGAGGCGGCGATGGCCGCGGCCAGGATGAGCACACCGGCGATCATGCCGGCGGTGTAGCCACCGGGCGACGACGGGTCCGCCGGGGCGGCGGCGGTCTTGACCGCGTAGAGGGCCGCGAAGCTCAACCCCGCACCGAGGTTGAACGCGCCCGCGTTCAGACCGGGCAGGAAGCCCGGGTTGTCGCTGGGGGAGAGCACGATGCCGAGCCCGTTGAGGACGATGTTCGCCACGCCCGCGTAGGCGATGCCCACCAGGATGGAGGTCACCAGCAGCAGGATCTGCGAGTGGCTGTGCATCGTCAGCAGCATCAGCACCACCGTCGCCACCGAGCCGACCAGCCCGAACCGCAGGACGCGGCGGTAGCCGTAGGTGGCCGCGAGACGGCCGGCCAGCGGGCCCATGGCCAGTCCGGCCAGCGCGTACGGCGACAGCGTCCACCACGCGGACTGCTCGGCGCTCATCCCGAGACCGGCCTGGGCGTCCTGGGCGAAGGCGGGAATCAGCCCGTTCATCACGGCGAAGACGCCGGTCATGGTGAGCACGGTGGTCAGCAGGGTGGCCCAGGTGGCGCGCTGCTTGAGATGCCGCGTGGCGACCAGCGGGTGGCCGCTGCGGTTCTCGGTGCGCCAGAACAGGGCGAAGGCGGCCGCGGCCACGACGACCAGTACGGCGATCAGCGTCCAGTCGGCCGCGGCGAGCTTGCCCGCCTCGTTGAGCGCGGTCAGCAGCGAGCCGACCGAGACGACGAGCAGGGCGACGCCGGGCCAGTCCATCCGGCGGGCGCCCGACCCCTGGGCCGCGGGCTTCCCGGCCGCGTCCAGGACGGGTGCCTTGGACTCCGGGGTGAGGGTGGCGACGAGGACGGCGGCGAGGCCCGCCACGACCGCCATCGCCCAGAAGACCGAACCGAAGCCGTGGTGGTCGGCGAGGTAGCCGCCGGCGAGCGAGTCGACACCGGCGATGCCGCCGTTGACCGCGGTGATCACGCCGAGCAGGGTGCCGTACCGCTTCGGCTCCGACACCTCGACCCGCAGCATGATCAGACACAGCGGGACGACCGGACCGCACACGCCCTGGATGACGCGGCCCGCGAACAGCATCGGCACGCTGGTCGCCAGCGCGGCGATCACACAGCCGACGACCATCAGGCCGAGCATGCCGGCCAGTACCCGGCGGCGGCCGATGACATCGCCCAGCCTCGGCAGGAACAGCGAGAACAGCGCCGCCGAGGTGAAGAACGCGGTCTGGGTGAGGCCGATCTCGGCGGAGCTGGCGCCGAGGGTGTCCTCGATGTTCTTCAGCGCGGGGCTGAGCATGCTGGCGTTGAGCTGGAAGGCGAAGCACGCCGCGAGCAGGGCGGTGAGCAGGACGCCGGTGCGGACGCCGGATCCGGTGCCGCCCGCCGGGGCGAGCGGGCCCTGAGTGGTGGAGACGCTCATGCGGTGACGTCGCCGATCCGCTCCAGCGCGTCCACGACGAGGTTCCAGAACCGCTCGTGGTCGAGCTTGACCGCGACCTGGGTGGTGCAGTCGGCCGGCGCGGGCGCACGGAAGTCCGCCACGGTCATGCCGAGGGTCAGCGCGCCCCGCAGTTCGATGTCCACCGGGGCCTTGCGCACCGTCATGACGTCCGGGTCGATGACGTACGCCACCGCGCACGGGTCGTGCACCGGCGGGTGGTCGAAGCCCTGGTTCTCCCGGTAGGCCGCACGGAAGAACTCCAGCAGCTCCAGCACGAAGGTGGCCGGCTTGGTGCCGACCGCGGCGATCTTCTCCTCGACCTCGGGAGTGGCCAGCGCCTGGTGCGTGAGGTCCAGGCCGACCATCGTGACCGGCCACTTCTCGTTGAAGACGATATGGGCGGCCTCGGGGTCGATCTTGATGTTGAACTCGGCGACCGCGCTCCAGTTGCCCTCGTGGTAGCCGCCGCCCATCAGTACGACCTCGCGCACCCGCTCGGCGATCCGCGGCTCCTTGCGCACGGCCATGGCGATGTTGGTCAGGCCCGCGGTCGGCACGAGGGTGATCTCGCCGGGCTCGTGCGCCATCACCGTGTCGATGATCAGGTCCACCGCGTGCCGGCGGTCCAGCTCCATGGCGGGCTCGGGCAGCTCCGGGCCGTCGAGACCGGTCTCGCCGTGGATGTCCGGTGCGGTCTCGATGTCCCGCACGAGCGGACGGGGGCAGCCGGCCGCGAAGGGGACGCCCGTGATCCCGGCTATCCGCGCCACGGACAGGGCGTTGCGGGTCACCTTCTCCAGCGTCTGGTTCCCGACCACGGTCGTCACGGCGACCAGCTCGACGTCGGGGTTTCCATGCGCCAGGAGCATGGCGATCGCATCGTCATGCCCCGGGTCGCAGTCGAGGATGATCTTTCTGGCCAACGGAAGAGCCCCTTTGCTCTGCGGAACGGTGGTGCGGGGGGTGCCGGGTGAAGTCTCTGGGAGCGCCGCAGGGGGCTGCTGCCGCGGGAAAACGTTCTCCGAGAATTTGGCTCATTCCGCCTCCCGATGTCAACGGAATGTGAGCCATCCGACCGGTTTCGCGCGCATTGATCCGCCCTGGTGGCACGGTGTGTGAGCGGTGATAACGTTTGCCGCCCCCATCCGGTACGGTGGCCGCCCTCATGCCGGTAACGGCTCGACGCGAAGGGCGCCCCACCGTGGCCGAAGTCACCTTGAAGGACGTCGCGCTGGCGTCGGGCTGCTCCATCGCCACGGTCTCCCGCGTGCTGGCCGGCACCCGCCCGGTCGGCGCCGAGACCGCCCGCACCGTGCGCGAGGCGGCCGAGCGCCTGGGCTACCGCCCCAACCACGTGGCCAGGGCCCTGCGCAGCCGCTCCACCGGGACCGTCGGACTCGTCCTGCCGCAGATCACCAACCCCTTCTTCCCCACCCTCGTCCGGGAGCTGGAGCACGCCCTGCACGCCGAGGGGCGGGCGGTGCTCCTCGCCGACTGCGACGACGACCCGGAGACCGAGGCGGCCCGGATCGCCGCCCTGCTGAGCCGGCGGGTCGATGCCCTGCTGCTGATACCGGTCGACGAACGGCGCAGCCGGGAGGCGGTGGCCGCCGCGGCCGCCCAGGTCCCGCTGGTGCTGCTGGACCGCGGCTGCGGCCCCGGCGTCGCCGACTCCGTCGCCGTCGACAACGCGGCCGGTATGGCCCTGGTGCTGGAGCATCTGGCCGCCACCGGCCGCCGCCGCCCGTCCTTCATCGGTGCGGCCGGAACCGCGTCGACGGCCGTCGAGCGCCGTGCCGCCTACGAGGCGGGCGCCGCGGCCCTGGACCCGGGGGCGCCCGGGCGCAGTGCGCTCGGCGACTTCTCCGTGGAGTGGGGCCGGGCCGCCGTCGACCGCCTCTGGCCGTCCCGGCCGGACGCCGTGGTCTGCGCCAACGACCTGATCGCGGCCGGTGCGCTGCAACGGCTGCGGCAGCTGGGCGCGGATGTGCCGGGCGAGGTCGCCGTCACCGGCTTCGACGACATCCCGCTCGCCGGTCTCGCGGACCCCGCGCTGACCACCGTCCGCCAGCCGGTCGGTGAACTGGCCGCCGAGGCCGCCCGGTTGCTGGCCCGCCGGCCGGCCGGGGGAGACCCGGGCCCGCGGCATACGGTCCGGCTCGCACCCCGACTCGTCGTCCGCGCCTCCAGCGTGCCGGACCCGCGACCTCTTGACCGTACGCGGTCAGCGAGTAAAGTCTAGACCAATCACCTCACCCTCGCGTTCTTCACCCCCCTCGCGAAAGGGTTGACATGGACAGGAAAAGAAGGCTGGCCCTCGCCATCGGTGCGGGAATCGCCCCGCTGCTCGTCGTCACCTTGCCGGTGAGCCCGGCCAGCGCCCACGGATATGTCTCCTCGCCCCCCAGCCGGCAGGCGCAGTGCGCCGCCGGCACCATCGACTGCGGACCGATCAAATGGGAGCCGCAGAGCGTGGAAGGCCCCAAGGGGCTGACCAGTTGCAGCGGCGGGAACAGCCAGTTCGCCGATCTCGACGACGACTCCAAGGGCTGGCAGGTCACCCCGGTCGGCAGCTCGCAGACCTTCAGCTGGAAATTGACGGCACGTCATTCCACCAGCACCTGGCAGTACTTCGTCGGCGGCAAAAAGGTCGCGGAGTTCAACGACGGCGGCGCCCGGCCGCCCGAGACCGTCACCCACACCGTCAACTTCGGCGGCATCACCGGCAAGCAGAAGATTCTCGCGGTCTGGAACATCGCCGACACCGCGAACGCCTTCTACGCCTGCATCGACGTCAATATCGGCGGCTGAAGAAAGCCCCTCCCCCCTCGGGCGCACCCCTTGACGTCCCCCGACGTCCCCACCACCTCGTCGTCCTGAGCCGGTCCGTGCGGTGAGCGGCAGTCAGCAGGGCGACGAGGGCGGTGGGTACACCCGTTACGATCGGCCCATTCATGGCCGATGTGGGTGGCCGCTGCCAGGAGGAAGAGATGGGCCTGTTCCGCCGAGGACCGAAGCGGGATTCCCGCGAACTGGCACGCGACGGGGAGTTCGGCTTCTTCTCCGAGCGGGAAGGCGGCGTCTTCAGATCACAGGTCCGCCAGGCGTTCGCGGAACAGGGCCTCGAAGTGACCGTGTACGCGGGCCTGGTCGCCGACTCCGCGGGCCGCCAGTTCGGCCTCGGCAACCTCGCCGCGGTGTGCCATCGCGACCGGCGCGGCGAGCGCAGCTGGCCCGCGCTGATCCGGGATCACGTCGGAAAGGTGCTGCGGACGATGGACGGCCCGCAGCCGCTGGAGATCCTCAGCGAGGACGAGATCCGGGCCTGCCTCTACCCCCGGGTCGTCGCCCAGGAGACGCTGCCGGCCTCGGACTCCTTCCGCTACGGCCGGGAGCCGGCGCCGGGGCTGCGCGAGGTGCTCGCCCTCGACCTGCCCGAGGCAGTGCAGATGCTGAGCGAGGACTCGCTGACCGACCTCGGCGACGTGGCCGAGCTGCGCATCCGGGCGATGAACAATCTGCGGGCGCTGCCCGTCGAGGGGCATGAGACGGTGCGCCGCGGCGACGGTTCGGCGTTCGAGGTGCTGCTCGGCGACTCCTTCTTCACCGCGAGCCGGGTCCTGGTGCTCGACGAGCTGGTGCAGCGGATCATGGGCACCGGGCTCACCGCGGACGGTGCGCTGGTCGCCATGCCCTTCCGGCACCAGCTGGCGTTCCACCGCATCCACGACGCCCAGGTCATCCCGGCGTTGCAGGCCATGGCGCAGTTCGCGGCGGCCGGCCACGAGGACGCGGCGGGCGCCATCAGCCCCAGGGTGTTCTGGTGGCGCCGGGGCGTGATGACCCCGCTGAGCGAGCCGGACGGCGAGGGGCTGCGGATCGTGGTGAGCGGGGACTTCCAGGAGCTGCTGGACCGGTTGGTCCAGGACGAGCCCTGACCGCCGGACAGGGCGCCGACCGCCGACCGGGCCGCGGCCCTGCTCGGGCGACGCCCCCGCGCACGTCCCGTACAAGATTTTCTTGCCGAATCTCCACCGCGGGGGAACCGATGCCGTCCGACGCCCGTTTGTCTAAGTGAGGCCCCACGCTCTCCCCCGTGCGTGGGGCCTCACCACTGCCCGCGGGCCGCCGCCTCAGTCCCCGAGCCGGGCCCGCTCCTCGTCGCTGAAGAGCCGCGAGCGGATCAGGAAGCGGACCCCTTCGGGCGCCTCCAGCGAGAAGCCGCTGCCCCGCCCCGGTACGACGTCCACGGTCAGATGCGTGTGCCGCCAGCGCTCGAACTGGTCCGCCGACATCCAGAACCCCACCGGCTCCGGCACCCCCGCCACGCTCAGCCGGGCCAGCAGCACATCCGCCGACCCCGTACGGAACTCCCCGGCGGGGTAGCACATCGGCGCGCTGCCGTCGCAGCAGCCACCGGACTGGTGGAACATCAGCGGCCCGTGCTGATCGCGCAGCAGCCGCAGCAGTTCGCTCGCCGCCGCGCTGAGGGCGATGCGCGAGGCACCCTCGGCCACCCCGGTCGTGGGGGCGGCCGCCTCCCACCCGTCGCCGCAGCCCATCAGAACCGGCCCGGCGTGGTGCCGAAGCAGCTGGCCTGCGGGTTCCTCGTCTCACAGCGGTACATGTGCCTCTCCTGTCCTGACCGGCCGGATCATGACCACCGGGCCGCCGATGGGCCCCGCCCAGTTAACTCCCGGCAAGGTTGCGAGGTGGTTGCACCCCACGGCGGGGCCGTGCGGGCGGGTGAGCCGTGTCTCACCCGGGCGGTGCCCCTTGTCTATGCAACTCGTTGCATAGAAGTATCGGGGTATGGCGCTCGAACACGCGATCCTCGTCTCCCTGCTGGAGAAGCCGGGCTCGGGCTATGAGCTGTCCCGGCGGTTCGAGCGCTCCATCGGCTACTTCTGGACCGCCACCCATCAGCAGATCTACCGCGTCCTGAAGCGGATGGAGAGCGACGGCTGGATCGATGTCCGCGAGGTGCCGCAGCAGGGCCGGCCGGACAAGAAGGAGTACTCCGTCGCGGCCCTGGGCCGGACCGCCCTCTCCCAGTGGCTGCACGAGCCGATCGAGCCCGAGAGCGTCCGGCACGAGCTCGCGGTGAAGATCCGCGGCGCGGCCTTCGACGACCCCGCCGCGCTGATCCGCGAGGTCGAGCGGCACCACCAGGCGCACACCGACCGCCTCGCGCACTATCTCGCGGGGGAGCGGCGCGACTTCACCGGCCCCGAGGCCCCCGACCCGCTGGACGCCGGGCAGGAGCTCCAGCACGTCGTGCTGCGCGGCGGGATCGCCTACGAGCGGATGACCCTCGCCTGGCTCGACGACGTCCTCGCCACCCTCCGCCGGCTCGGCTCTCAGCGCTGAACCGGCGCCCCGTCCCCGACCCATCCGACTTCCCAGCCTCCGTTTCCCCGCCCCAACTCCCGAGCCGGAAAGGCGAACACCCATGGCCGACCCGCTGCTGTTCAACCCGCGCACCTACGACCCGGCGCACTTCGACCCCGAGACCCGCAGGCTGCTGCGCGCCACCGTGGACTGGTTCGAGGAGCGCGGCAAGCGCCGGCTGATCGAGGACTACCGCTCCCGCGCCTGGCTGGCGGACTTCCTGGCGTTCTCCGCCAAGGAAGGGCTGTTCGCGACGTTCCTCACGCCCGCCTCCGCCGCCGACGGGCAGCAGGACAAGCGCTGGGACACCGCCCGGATCGCCGCCCTCAACGAGATCTTCGGCTTCTACGGCCTCGACTACTGGTACGCCTGGCAGGTCACCATCCTCGGCCTCGGCCCGGTCTGGCAGAGCGACAACGCCGCCGCCCGCGGCCGGGCGGCCGAACTCCTCGACCAGGGCGAGGTGTTCGCCTTCGGCCTGTCCGAGAAGACCCACGGCGCCGACATCTACTCCACCGACATGCTGCTGGAGCCCGACGGCGACGGCGGCTTCCTGGCCAGCGGCTCCAAGTACTACATCGGCAACGGCAACGCCGCCGGGCTCGTCTCCGTCTTCGGCCGCCGCACCGACGTCGAGGGCCCGGACGGCTATGTCTTCTTCGCCGCCGACAGCCGCCACGCGGCGTACCAGCTGGTCAAGAACGTCGTCGACTCCTCCAAGTACGTCAGCGAGTTCCGCCTGGAGCGCTACCCGGTCGGGCCGGACGACATCCTGCACACCGGCCGCGCGGCCTTCGACGCCGCCCTCAACACCGTCAACGTCGGCAAGTTCAACCTCTGCACCGCCTCCATCGGCATCTGCGAGCACGCGATGTACGAGGCGGTCACCCACGCGCAGAACCGCATCCTCTACGGCCGTCCGGTCACCGCCTTCCCGCACGTGCGCCGCGAGCTGACCGACGCCTATGTCCGCCTCGTCGGGATGAAGCTGTTCAGCGACCGGGCCGTCGACTACTTCCGCTCCGCCGGTCCCGACGACCGCCGCTACCTCCTCTTCAACCCGATGACGAAGATGAAGGTGACCACCGAGGGCGAGAAGGTCATCGACCTGATGTGGGACGTGATCGCCGCCAAGGGCTTCGAGAAGGACACCTACTTCGCCCAGGCCGCCACCGAGATCCGGGGCCTGCCGAAGCTGGAGGGCACGGTCCACGTCAACCTCGCCCTGATCCTGAAGTTCATGGGCAACCACCTGCTCAACCCGGCCGAGTACGCGCCCGTGCCGACCCGTCTCGACGCGGCCGACGACGACTTCCTCTTCCGGCAGGGACCGGCCCGCGGGCTGGGCGCCATCCGCTTCCACGACTGGCGCGCCGCCTACGACGCCTACGCCGAGGTGCCCAACGTCGCCCGCTTCCGCGAACAGGCCGACGCGCTGTGCGAGTTCGTCACCACCGCCGCCCCCGACGAGCAGCAGAGCCGCGACCTCGATCTGCTGCTCGCCGTCGGCCAGCTGTTCGCGCTGGTCGTGCACGGCCAGCTGATCCTGGAGCAGGCCCGCCTGACCGGCCTTGAGCAGGACGTGCTCGACGAGCTGTTCGCCGTCCTCGTACGCGACTTCTCCACGCACGCCGTCGAGCTGCACGGCAAGGACTCCGCCACCGCCGAACAGCAGCGCTGGGCGCTGGGCGCGGTCCGCCGCCCGGTCGTCGACGACGCCCGTTCGCAGCGCGTCTGGGAGCGCGTCGAGGCCCTGGCCGGGGCGTACGAGATGGCGCCGTAGCCGCCCCCGGGCAGCGGCCCGGAACGGGGGGCCGGATCGGCCGAGCACATCGGCGACCCGGCCCCCCGGAACCGGTCGGAACGGACCTGGCTACAGACCCCGAACCGATCAGAACAGACCCTGCGTCAGCGCGACCGAGTCCGGAACGGCCACCTCCTCCGGCGCGCTCAGGGGCATGATGCCCAGGATCTGCTGGGTGACGTAGTGGGCCGACATCATGGCGCCCTCCTGCCATCCGGGCAGCGGCGAGACCTGGTCGCCGGTGACGAAGAACGCGTCGGTGCCCTCGGGCTGCAGCAGCTGCCGGTACGCCTTCTTGTGGCTTGCCTCCTTGGGTTTCCAGGCCGCCCAGCCGCCCAGCTGGTAGGGCACCTTGTGCCAGGCGATGGAGACGCCCAGCTCGTCGGGGACGAGCTTCTTGTCCGCGAATTCCGGATGCAGCTCGACGGCGCCCTTGCGGGCCAGCTCCAGACGCTTGTCCGGTGCGCGTTTGCCGAGGGTCTCGGCGGCGCTCCCGAAGTTGTAGGCGCCGGTCAGGGTGCCCTTGTCCGAGAAGTAGTCGTGGGACGGATACCACATCTGGGTGATGTTGTGCCCGGTCCAGCTGATGCCGCCGTAGATCCCCTCGGTGTCGTCGCAGCTGTCGAGGTCGCCCTCCCAGAAGCGGCGGTTCGCCTGCCAGCCGACCTTGCAGGTCTTCTCGAAATCCACGACCTTGATCGCCTTGAGGAAGGCATCGGAGAAGCGGGTCAGCTTGAGCTTGCGCAGCACCGGGATCGGGATGTTGCTGACGCAGTAGCGGGCGCTGTCGTGGAACTCGCCCTCGCCCTTGCGGTAGGTGAGGGCGACGCCGAGGCCGCGTGGGTCGAGCTCGATCTCACGGATCCCGGCGCCGAGCACGATCTTCGCGCCGGCCCGTTTGGCCTCCCGCGCCAGCGCCTTGACGATGTGGTCCATGCCGCCGACCGGCTGGAACATCGTGGCCTGCCACAGATAGTCGACGGGCTGGTAGAAACGCGCCTTCCAGAAGCCCGAGTGCACCAGGTCCTCGAACGACAGCGGAGGGGCCGGTTGGGGCCACTCCTCGATGCCGGGCCCGTCCAGGTATCCGGAACGGGTGGAGCCGCGGTACTTGCCGTTGGTGTCCAGCGCGCCGAACACCCGCAGCAGGTCCCGCAGTTCGCCGGTGAAGGCGTCCGTGCTCATCAGCGTCTCGGAGAACTTCGCCGCGAGATGGCCGCGGGTGTCGTTGGCCACCCGCCGGTTGGGCCAGGTGACCTCGGCACCCGGCGGGCGGACGCGGTTCGCCGTGGTCTCCATGACGTACGGCTCCAGCTCCACACCGAAGTCCCGGCAGTACTTGAGCACCCGGCGGTGGTGGTACGGGATCCGGCCGGGCCCGAGGTTGAGGTACAGGCCCTCGTCGAACGCGCAGGTGTGCGTGTGGGTGACGTCGCCCTTCTCGTCGAGCTCATAGAGCTCGTCGCCCCGGCGCGCGGTGCGGTTGCGGCCGCCGACGCGGTCCTGCGCCTCCAGGACGGTGACCTGGTAGCCGAGCATGCTCAGTTCGTAGGCGGCGGTCAGGCCCGCGACGCCGGCGCCCAGGATCAGCACCTTCTCGCCCTCGCCGGGGCAGCCCTCGGGCCGTACGGTCCCCGTCCAGCCGGTGGCCTCCGGTCCGGACAGACCGCTCATGGCGTGCCGGAGCGCCTTCGCGGAGCCGTCGACGGTGGCGTCCGCCGCGCCGCGTCGCTGTTTCTTCGAGTCGGTCATGCCGCGCTCCCTTCCGACGGTGCGCCGCCGGGCGGCGGACAGTTCTCGGCGATCTTGTACTTGAGCGCCTCGGGGTAGTCCCGGCGCTCGAACTGCACCCGTACGACGACCGGACCCTGGTTGATCGGGTCGGTGGGCTCGGCGATCTGCTGGAGCAGCTCTTCGAGCTGGTCGTGCGTACGGACGGCGAAGCCGTGCATCGGGTGCTTGGCGGAGCCGAAGACGTCCGCCAGGTTCTCGTACCGCCACGGGTGCAGTTCGTTGTAGAAGTCGGCGCCGTCGGACGGCGGGGGCGGCGTCCCCTCCTTGTAGAAGCAGGGATGGACCAGCATCTGCTCGATGCCGTAGAAGCCCTCGTTGTCCAGGACGAACACCACCGGGCGCAGACCGTGCCGCACATGGGTGGACATCTCCTGGCAGGTCTCCTGGAACGAGCCGTCGCCGACGAAGACCAGCGGCCGCTTGCCCGCGTGCTGCCGGCCGAGCGCCACCCCGGTGGCCGCGCCGACCGAGTAGCCGATGGACAGCCAGCTGTTCTGCGCCACGTACGAGGCGCGCTCGGCCATCCGCAGATTCATCGACCCGATCAGCGCGAACGCCGCGTCGGACACGACGGTGAACGGATGGGTGCGCTCGCCCGGAGGCTCGCCGGTCTGCGACTCCAGGAAGGCGTTGATGTGCCGGAAGAAGCTGTCGTACGTCACGTTCTCCGGGTACACCCCGCCGATCTGGGCGTCCAGGAAGGCGGTGGTGGTCGCGGGGACGTCGAGTCCGTCCTTGCGCGCCAGGGCGAAGTGGTCCGCCTCGAACGCGCCGGCGCCGAAGTCCAGGACCAGGCGCCGGCGCAGCGCGGGGATGAACTCGGCGAGCTGCACATCGGGGAAGTACGAGGCGCCGACCTGCACCCCCTCGTGGGCGGCGACCGCCCAGTCGTCGCCGATCGACCGCTTGCCGCCGAGGTTCTTCGAGGTCGCCCAGGTGCCCAGCCCGATGCGGCAGCCCGCGTTGTGGAACATTTCGGCCACGCTCGGATCGCTTGCCTTGCCGTTGTAGACCCCGGAGAAACCCGGGGTGTACTCCGAGACCACGGACTTGGCGCCGATGGTGGTGCAGAACGGGATGCGGGTCTCGCGCACCAGCTTCTCGAACTCGTCGGACAGCCGGAAACGGTCGATCTCCTCGCCGGCCCACAGGATCGGGGGCTTCTCCTGGCTCCGGATCAGGTCCGCGCAGGCCGTGACCGCGCGGTCGAGCATCTTCGCGTTCTGCGGGGTGACCGGCCGCTGCTGCCGGGTCAGACGCCCGCGCGGCGCGGCGCACCGCGCCTCCCAGACGTCCTCCATGACCTCCAGATAGACCGGCCTGCGGTGCGAGAGGCAGGCGGTGATCGCGCTGTCGATCTGGGTGGGGGCCAGGCCCGGGTGGGAGATGGCCTGGGCGTCCACCGTCACCTGGCGGTAGACGTCCAGGTTGCTCTCCGGGCGCTGGGACATATGCGAGGTGAGCAGGCCGATCGCCCGCTGGTTGAGCCACTGCTCGTAGGTGGGCCCGGCGTTGATCGCGATCAGCGGCACATACTCGGCGAAGCCGCCGCCGATCGCGTTGAGCAGGTTGAACGCGCCCACGCTGTAGGTGACCGCCACCGCGCCGATGCCCTGCTCGCCGAGCGAGATCTCCGCATCGGCGACCTTCACCCGCGCATAGGCGTCCGCGGCCTGTCCCGCGCCGCCCTCGGTGGGCGTGCCCACCCAGCGCACCTTGGTCTTGGCGTGCAGGGTCGTAAGGAACGGGCCCAGGTGGTTGCCCGGGACCCCGAACAGATGGGTGATGCCGAGCTGTTCCAGCCTGATGGCCAGGTACTCGGCCACCGTGCAGGTCTGGGACGTGGTCATGACGTCAGCACCTCCTCGCGCTTACGGTCCGGTGCCGCGGCGGCGGACCGGCGCTCCTGGGGCGCCGCGGCCAGCCCGGCGACGACCTCCTCGGCCGCGTTGGCCTCGTTGACGGCGAGGGCGGCGCGTACCGCCGACTCCACCGCACCCTCGATCCAGGCGTGCTTGAGCGAGACGTGCTCACCGGCGAAGTGCACCGGCCCCTCGGCCCGTACCGCGTCGAGGTGGAAGCTGGTCATCTGATGCGGGGTGTAGACCGCGGCCTCACCGCAGGCGTACGGGTCGCGCAGCCAGCTCTGGGTCTGGCCGGCGCCGGTGAAGAAGACCTCGATCCGGCGGCCGTGCACGGACTGGAGGTTCTCCAGGGCGTAGCCGTAGCGCTCGTGGTCCTCGAAGGAGTCCCAGCGGGCGGCGTCGTCCGACCAGGAGTAGCCGGCCAGCACCACGCCTCCGGGGCTCCCGGGAACGGGGTGGGAGGGGTAGTACATGAAGCGGTTGGGGTTGTCGGTGGTGGAACCGCCGCCGTAGGCGTTGGTGGCCGGCCGCACCCCGCCGCGCAGCGAGGAGTTCCGGTAGTACTCCACCTGCTTGCGGCTGATCCGCTTCTCGTCGACGCTCGGATGCGCACCGAGCAGCCCGGTCGGCAGATCGCGCACGCTCTTGGGCAGCGCCACCGCGGCCTCGGCGTCGTCCTCGCCCCACTGCTGGTAGTACTCGTACAGACCCGGCGCGACGGCGTCCAGCTCCCGCTTCCAGTCCGCCTCGGTGAACTCCCACCAGCGGCGCGAGAACTCCAGCAGCACCTTGGTGGCCTGGTCGTAGTGCGTCTCGATGATGGCGCGGCGCTTCTTGTAGGAGAACGCCGGCGAGACGGCGGCGAACCGCAGGCTGGAGAAGGGGATGGTGACGATCGCCAGGTCGCCGGTCCAGGTCTGCACCTCGCCATACGGGTCGCTCTCGGGCACGGTCTGGATGGCGACGGCGGGGCCGCCGGGCCCGGTGAGCCCGCCCTGGTGGCCGTCGCGGCCCGCGTCGTAGTACTCCAGCCGGACCATCCGCTGGCCCATCACGATCTCGTCCCGCAGGTTCTTGGCGAGCGCCTCCGGGAGCTTGCGGCTGCCGCCCTCGATCTCCCAGTACGTGGCGGTCGGGTCGATGTCGCTGCGGCCCAGGAAGCTGTGGAAGAACGCCAGGTGCAGTCGCGACGTCATGTTCTCGATCGTCCCGATCGCCTCGATGGCCTCGTCGCTGAACCCGGCGTACTCGCGCAGGAAGCGGCCCATCGCATAGCCGTCGAAGTCGCGGATGACCGCGGCCCAGCCGTCCAGCCACTCCTTGAAGGGCTTGTTGACCCGCGTGCCGTCGTCCTGCCGTACGGAGTAGTAGTCGCGCACCGGCTCCAGGGCCTGGTTGACCATGTCGCCGACGGTCATCCGCGCTTCGCAGCCGGTGAGTTGGAAGCCCTCGTTGATCTGGGACGGGTCCTGGGCGTACTGGGCGCGCCGGGCCTGGGAGCGGTTGGTGCGGATCCAGGTGTGGTTGCGCTTGACCGGCTCCTTGAACTTGGGACTGGGCGCGCCGTTCGTCCAGACCGTGTTTTCCTTGAACGACTTGTAGACCACCGGCGGCACGGGCGCGGTCTGGTTGCCCGTCGACGGATCGATGTCGACGTTGAAGAACAGCCGCCGCTTCAGGCCGAGCTTGTCGATCAGGGCCAGGGTCAGCGGGTGGAAGCTGGGCAGCCGCATCGCCCCGGCCTCCGCGTACTGCGCGGGGTCGGTGAAGGGCGGCGGCTGGCCCTTCTTGGTGTGGAAGGTCTTGATCCGGCCGCCGACCCGGTTGGCGTTGGCCTCCAGGATCGTCACATCGTGTCCGGCGCGGGTGAGCAGATCACCGGCTACCAGGCCGGCGATGCCGGCGCCGACGATCAGGATGCGTTTGGGGGAGACGGGGGGTGTCAGTCCCTTGTCGATCAGGACGTCGAGGTAGCGCAGCTTGAGGTCCTCGTTGCCCGGATCGGGGCCGACCAGCAGCAGTTCGCGGGCCAGCTGCTGGTAGGTCTTGTCGTTGGCGCGCTCGACGCCGGTGCGCTCATCGCGGATGTCAGGGCGGTTCTTGGTCATGGCGGCTCAGACCTTCTCGTGCAGGGACTGGTTCGCGGCGAGCCGCCGCAAAGTCGAAAGGGAGGGGGTGAAGGCGTATACGGCACCGGTGGTCTGTACGAAGCGGTCCATCGACACGGTGCCTTCATGGCCGTCGGCCAGCACGATATGGGCGTCTGGGCTGCCGGCAGCGCCCTGCTTGAGGGTGCCGGTCACCTTGTCGATGCCGTTGGGCGCGCCCTCCGTGCCGGGAACGAAACCGGGGTTGTTCGACCAGGCGCGCTGTACGAACTCGAACTGCCGCTCCAGCGAGGTGCCGTAGCACACGAACATCAGACCGCGGTCCGTCGTGTCATGGCCTCCCGTGTACGCGGGGCCGTAGGGAATGCCGCGGCGCATGATGCGGTGCCGCTGGGTGGTCTCGAAGTGCCGGGGATGGGTTCTGCGGATATGCGCGGCGCACGGGGTCTGTCTTCCCGCACCGTCGTTCTCATAGGTGAAGTCGTTGCCGCCCGGACCCACCCCGGTCACCGGGTTCTGGCCCTGCGCGAGGGGCGTACCGTCCTTCTTGCGGCCGACCAGGCACGCGCCCAGCAGATCGGGCGAGACGGCGTGCGGCTGGAACGTGCCCGCCTCGCGCACCACGGCCTCGTTCCAGCCGGCGACGTCCTGCCGCAGCCGGCGCACCACCTGGAGGGATCCGTTGTCCATCCACGAGGGCGCCTCGGGCGGGGTTCCGCTCTCGCTCCTGTGCCCGAAGACGAACTCGCCCGGTTCGACCAAGGTGGCGCCCGGACGGTTCTCCCGGAATCCCGGATTGTCCCGGTCCTCGCGATGGAATTCCTTGACGCCCGGCTGGGAGATGCCGTCCTTGTAGCCGAAGTGCTCATGGCCGCGCAGATCGCCGGCCAGGGTGCGGCCGTCGTCCTGATGGACCAGCGTCACACCGTGCGCCGAATCCGCGGCGGCGATATTGCCGAGCTTGTCGTTCAGCGCGGATTCGGTGTCCGCGGCCACGATCAGTACGGCGTGCACAGCGGTGCCGTCCGCGCCGAACCGCCAGTTCTCGGGGGCGCTCGTACCGTGGTCGCCGAGGTCCGCCGCCCGCGCGGCCGCGCCTTTCACGAAGGACCCGAAGGGTGCCAGGTCCTGCTTCACCCTGTCGGGCTCGCGGACGACCTGGAGCAGGCCCGGGAAGGTTAACGACACCCCGACCCAGGTGGCGGTGAGGGACGGGTCCTGGCCCCAGGCCCGGCGGGAGAGGGAGAACTCCTCGTTGAAATCCTCGACCGCGGCGGTCACCGCGACCGTGTTCAGCATGACGGACAGCCAGCCGCGGCCGCCCGCGCCGCCGTCGTCCGGGAAGCGCATATAGCGGAAAGCCATGTAGTCCTTGTTGAACGCGGCCAGGATATTGCCCTGGATTTCTCTGGACCGGCGCAACGGTGGTTCTGGAAGCTGCTCGATATCAGGCGCGGCCACAGGGCGCGCTGAAATAGTCGTCACTGCTCTCCTTTGGAAATTCGGATGCCAGGCGCGCAGGAGGGGATGCGCGCGCACACGCATCCGGCTCCCGGCACCCGACGGCGACATGGATGGGGAAAGAAGCACAAGGGCACACCAAAGCCAGCCGGTGCACGGCCTGTGGCGCCAGCCCAGCACCGGATCGGCCACCCCGCAGAGGCACCGGCGCCAACCGGAGTACAGGACCACCCGTCCCGGTGACCGGCCGCGACCGGACGTGCGACGGACGCGGTGACGGGAAGGTCCCCGGCGTCGAGGCCGAACGCAGGGACCCCGGTTTCGGCGACTGGCAGTGCGACGGGGAGGCCCCGGACGGCGACGCCGACGTGGAACTCCAGTTCAGCCGGGACAACACACTCCGCCGAGCGGCTCTGCGACACCGCCAAGGCACTCTCCGCCAAGGCGACGAAGAACATCGCGAGGAACCTTGTGAAGAACGCCGTGAAGGACCTCGTGAAGGACCTCGTGAAGAAGTGAACGCGGTCGGCGCTACGGCACCGCCTCGCCGTGGCGGGCCCTCATGCCGACGTGGACCACACCGGGCGCCACCAGGTCCAGCGGCCCATCCCGGCATTCATCGAGACATGTCCGGAGTGCCGGCGCGGTCGGCAGAGAATCTCCACGGAAGCGTCACAACCTCTACCTGCGGTCTTCTGCGGGTGCCGTTAGCGTTGCTGGCCGCTCGACCCCGCGTTCGAACGTGAAAACAGATCGCCGGCGTCCCTGGCGACGCAGCACAGAAAGCTCGCAGATGGACTACTGCTCGTCGTGCCGTCGAAACCTCAATGGGGCACTCGTATGCCCGGGATGCGGTGATTACGCCCCGGACATAGCCCCGAACGTCCACCGCGACGGCTCCGTGGCCGCCACCGCGGCGACGTGGGAAGCCTGGGACGCATGGCAGACCGAGGTGGCCGCGGTTCCCGGATCCGAGGCCGGTGGTCTCCACTCCGGTGCCGCGCCGGTGGACGGTGGCGGCTATGAAGAGGCCGCGCGCGCGGATGCCCCGGATGCCGGTCCGGAGAGCGGTCCGGCGGCCGCCGCCACCGGTCAGGGGCGGGCGGCCCGGCGCCGGCAGCTCGCACGCTGGAAGAAGCACAAGCGCCGCGCCGTGGCGGCGACGGCCTTCGCCCTCGCCGGCGGTGCCCTGACCGTGGCTCTGCTGCCGGACAAGGCGTCCAACGGCCAGACGCACGCGTCCGCGGCGCCGGACCCGGAGGGTGCGGCCAAGTCCCATCCCCTGGCCACCGATGGGGCGGAGCAGCCGGAGGAGCGGGCTTCACGGCACCCCGGCGCGCGTCCGCCCATGACCGCCGACCGGCACAAGGACACCGGCGCCGCCACGCCTCCGCCCACCGCGACGCACCGGCACCCCGACGGCGGATTCACCGCCCAGCCCTCCGCCCCTGCGAGCGCGGCGCCGCACAGCGCGCCCGCGCCGGCCGCGAGCACCCACACCGGGAACGGCGGCGGCGACGGCGGCGGTGACACCGGTGGTGCCGGGTCGGCGCCGGCAGCCGCCCCCGCATCCGGCTCGCACTCCGACACCGGCTCCTCCTCCGCGCACGAGGAGCCGGCGGCCACGCCGACCGCCGAGCCGACCTCGCCGTCGGCCGACCCGGCGTCGCCGTCACATGTGTGCCTGCTGGGCGTCGTGTGCGTCGGCTGACGCCCTCCCTGCCGCCGCCCGCCCGTGCTGCTGTCGGCCCGAGCCGCTGCCCTCGCGGGCTGAGCGCTGACGGCTGACAGCTGACGGGCGGCACACCACCCCGGCCCTGGCGCCGCCCCGACGCCACCTTGGTCCCGCCCCGGCCCGGCACCGCTCGGACTCCGCTCCCGGGGCCGCCGAGGCGGGCTATCGCCCGCAGTTCATGTCGCGCTCCGGGCGCTGGCCCGTGGCGAGGAACGCGGTGACCTTGCGGTCGGCGCAGGCGTTGCCGTTGTCGAGGTAGACGCCGTGGCCGCCGCGCTCGACGGTGACGAGGCGGGCCCGGTCGCCGAGGGCCCGCCGCATCTTCAGGGCGCCGAAGTACGGGGTGGCGGGGTCCCGGCGGTTCTGGACCATCAGGATGTTGGACGGACCCGCGGCGGTTATCCGCGTGGGCCGCTCCGTGGGGGCGTTCTTCCAGTAGGCGCAGGGCGTGATGTTGGCCGGCATACCGGCCGTCAGCGGATGCCGAACGCGGTCGTCGGCCACCGCGCGCCGGTACCCGGAGACCGAGCCCGGCCAGCGCACGTCGTTGCAGATGACCGCGACGGTGACCGCGGCGTCCTCGTCCCGCAGGGGCTGGGCGAGCTCGGCGGGCAGGACCGGCTTCTCGGCCGGGTTCCGCGCCGCCTGGACGAGCCGGGCCAGCGGGGCGAAGGAGACATCGTCGAAGAGGGCGTTCTGCAGCGCCTGCCGCAGGCGGTTGCCGGTCAGCGGGACACCCGCCGTCGTCGTCTCCTTCGGCGTACGGTCCAACTTCGCCGCCAGCGCGAGGATCAACGGCCGTATGTCCTCGGGCCGTTGGGCCAGCCGCAGGCCGTCGGCCTCCCGGGCCGGGGCCGACGCCCAGGCCGCGAAGTCGGGGAGGCGGTCGTCGGCGCCCGCCGCCATGTTCACCAGCCAGCCCCGTGCGACCCGCGCCGGATCGGGGTCGCCGTTGCTGTCCAGCACCCAACGGTCGGTGCGGTGGGGGTACTTCTGCGCGTAGACGGCGCCCACATAGGTCCCGTACGAGACGCCCCAGGCCGACAGCTTCTCCTCGCCCAGCGCCTGGCGGAAGCGGTCGATGTCGCGCACCTCGTTCGCGGTGGAGAGACTGCGCAGCACGGCGCCTCCGTGACGCGCGCACGCCTCGGCGATCCGCCGCGACCGTGCGACGTTCTCCTCGATCCCGCCGTCGGGCTTCGGCCAGGACCGCAGATGCACCAGATGCCGGTCGTCCGCGTCGAGCCCACAGCTCGCGGTCGTGCTGGCGCCCACCCCGCGCGGATCGAAGCTGACGATGTCGTACCGGCCCGCCGTCTTCTTCCGCAGCGCCTCCCCCTTCTGCCGCAGCCACTCCACCCCGGAGCCGCCCGGTCCTCCGGGGATCATCAGCAGCGTCCCGCGCCGCGCCGCCGGCCGATCGCTGCGGATACGGGACACGGCCACGGTCAGCTGCGGTCCCTTCGGATCGCGGTAGTCGAGCGGCACCGGCAGCTCGGCACACTCCTGCCCGGCGGCCCCACCGGGCTGCGCACAGGACCGCCAGCCGAGCCCGGGTGCGGCGGCGGCAGTCTCGGCCCGCGCCTTCGGGGGAGCGGCAGCGGTCAGCGTCATCGCGGCGGCGGTGGCGGAGAGGGTGAGGAGGAGAGGCAGCGGACGAAGGAAGTGAACGGAGCGTCTGCGGAGGCAAGTCGTCATAGGACAAGGGTTGTTGAGCCGCCCCCCTTTGCCCATGCGGCAGGCCCGACGACGGTGGTGGGGCTAGCCCCCGCCACCGAACGGTGAGCACCGGAGGGCGCCGCGGAGTACGGCGCCGCTCAGCAGTGCTGGACCAGACGGAATTCATGCTCCTCGGGATCGGACCAGGGCGTCGTTGTCGCGTCCTACTCCAGGAACCCCGCTGTGGTTGCCGCGAACCGTTCGGCGTCGTCGAGCCACGGATGGTGTCCGGCCCCGGGCTGGACGACGAGTTCGGCATCGGGGAACAGTCCGGCGAACTCGGCCACCGTGGCGGGAGGGGCGCCCGGATCGACCTCCCCGGCCAGCAGGAGGACCGGCGAGGCGAAGCGGGCGAGCGCGGTGCGGGTGGCCTCCGGGGTGAACGCGCCCTCGGCGCCGAAGGCGGCCACCACCTCCCTGTCCGTCCGTTGGTCCGCCGCAGCCTGATGGGCCTGCGCCGCCTCGTCCCAACGGCCGTACGAGAACGGGGCGACGGCCTGCCAACTGCCCTCGGTGGCCTGGCCCGCCGCGATCGCCTCCAGGGCCGCGAAGGCCGCCGGGAACCACGGTTCGTCCCGGCGCAGCCGCGCGGTGGCGAGCCGGAGCGCGTCACTGATCGGGATGCCGACGGCCCGGACGCTCGGTGTGATCAGCGCGAGCCTGCGCACGCGTTCCGGATGGCGGCTCGCGTACAGGACGGCCGGATTCGCACCGGCGCAGTGCCCGAGCAGGTCGATCCGGTCCAGGCCGAGGTGCTCGCGCAGGGCCTCCACGTCCTCGACCAGCCGGTCGCAGCGGTAGGAGGCGGTGTCCACCGGGACGGCCGACCGACCGGTGCCCCGGAAGTCCAGCCGGATCAACCGGCGGTGTGCGGCGAGGCCACCGAGGTCGCCGAGGTACGCGGAGTCCGTCGGCCCCCCGGGCAGGCAGACCACGGGACGGCCGTCGCCGAAGACGTGGTAGGCGAGCGGGGTTCCGTCGTACGCGGAGAAGGTGGGCGAGACGGACTCGGACGTCGTCTCCGAGATGAGATGCATAGGGTGTGGGCCTTTCGGGATGCCTGTGGGCGCTCCCAGGGCCACCTACGTCAGATGAACCGCACAGCCATGTGGGAGGAGAGCACCCAGCCTGATACAGCGGTAATGGGTCTCACCTCCTAGGTCGGTCATGTGCACGGCGACGGTATCAGGTGATTGCCCCGGCCCCCGTCACCGGTGCACCCTGAAGGTCCTATGAAGACAGGCATGTTGAGCGCTCCCGGGGCCGAGATCCACTACGAAGTGCGCGGATCGGGTCCGCCGCTGCTGCTCGTCAACGGCGGTGACGGCGACGCGGCCATGTTCGCGCCGCTGGCCGGCCTGCTGGCGGACGGCTTCACCGTCGTCACCTACGACCTGCGCGGCAACTCCCGCAGCCGCCTCACCGGCCCGTCCCGGGCGCAGCGGATCGAGGACCACGGCCAGGACGCCCACCTCCTGCTCGGCGCGGTCGCCGGCGAGGAGCCGGCTTATGTCTTCGGCACCAGCTACGGCGGCATGATCGGCATGGACCTCCTGGCCCGGCACCCCGGCCAGGTGCGGGCGCTGGTGGCGCACGAGCCGTTCGTCATCGACCTGCTGCCCGACGCCGACCGCTGGCACGCCCTGTTCCAGGAGGTGTACGAGCTGTACGAGCGCGAGGGCACAGGCCCCGCGATGCGGAGGTTCACTACGGAGATCGGCGTGGACGGACCGCCGGAACCAGCGCAGAACCTGCCCGTACCGGTGCAGCAGATGTTGGCGCGCATCCGCGCCAACATGGAGACCTGCCTGGCGTACGAGCTGCGCTCGTTCGTCCGCTTCAGGCCGGACGCCGAGGCGCTGCGCGGCGGGCCGTTCGCCCTGGTGGTCGGTGGCGACGGACCCGAGACGCTGCTGCACCGTACGACGCGGGCCCTGGCGGAGCGGGTCGGCACCGGGATCGTGGAGTTCCCCGGCGGGCATGTGGGCTTCCTGTCCCACACGGCGGACTTCGCCGGGGCACTGCGCAAGGCTTTCGGGGCCATCGGGGCCATCGAGGTCATCGGGGACTGAGCGCAGGCATCGATCCGGCCTGCCGCACCGGCCCCCGCCGGGTGGCCGAGAACAGGTGGATCGCCGGGCCCTCGCCCGCCACCCGGTCCCTATGCTGACGGCATGATCGATGTACCGCTTTCAGCGTTGGAAGTCGCGATGGTCCAGACGGGGACCCGAGCCGTGAAGACCCTGCGCGACACCACCGCCTTCGCGCAGGGGATGGAACGGCTGGGCTACCACCGGGTCTGGTACGCCGAGCACCACCACTCGCCCGCCATCGGCGCTTTCCCGCCAGTTGTGCTGACCGCGCACTCCGCCGCCTCGACCTCGGCGATCCGCCTCGGTTCGGGCGGAGTACTGGCGCCCAACCACGCCCCCCTCGCACTGGCGGAGCAATTCGGCACGCTGGCCGCCCTGAACCAGGGCCGCATCGACCTGGGCATCGGCCGCGGCCCCGGCACCTTCGACGAGGCCACCGCACGGGCCCTGCGCCGCGGGGCCGGACCGACGACGGACGCGGAGTACCGCGACGACGTGGCCGCGATCCTGGCCTTCCTGGTCGACGAGGTCGCGCTCGACCCGCTGCCGGAGCCGTGGCTGCTGGCCTCCAGCACCGCGGGCGCCGCTCTCGCGGCGAGCCTCGGCCTGCCGATGGCCCTCGCGCACCACATCCGGCCGGAGAACACCCCGGCGGCGCTGGAGCGTTACCGGGCCGACTTCACCCCGTCCCGTTGGTGCGAGCGACCTCGGGTGCTGCTGTGCGTCGAGACGGTGTGTGCCGAGACGGAGGAGGAGGCCGTGCGGCGGGGCGGACCGATGAACGTGGTCAAGGCCGGCCTCCTCAAGGGCCTCAGCGAGATCCCCTTCCCCACGCCCGAGGAGGCGGCCGCCCACCCCTTCACGGCGGACGAGCGCCGGGCACTGGCCGCCTTCCGCGGGCAGCAGGCCGTCGGGACGCCCGAGACCGTCGTGACCCGGCTCGCGCAACTGGCCGAGGCCACCGGAGCGGACGAGCTGATGCTGACCACCCCCGTCTACGACCTCGACGACCGCATCCACTCCTACGAACTCGTCAAGAAGCACGTCGAGGCCGCGAAGGCGCCGTAGGAAGCACGCGTTGCAGGGACGCAGGAATCACTCAGGGCGCCGTCCGGACGGGCGGCGGCCGGGAGGATCGCGCCTACTTGGGAGTCAGCGCGAAGCGCAGGGAGGTGTGGTCGATGGTGTGCGGCAGCGGGGCCGGAGGGACGAGGGGGCGCCGGGGGAGCAGCAGGAGGGCCCTGTGGTCGCGTAGCAGCGTGGCGAGGAACGTTGCTGCGGTGAAGAGGACGAGGTCCTGACCGGGGCATTTCGCGGGGCCGTGGCTGAAGGGCGCGAGCGCCCAGTTGTCCTGGTTGCGGCCGTCGAGCCAGGCGTCGGGCTCGAACTCGTCGGCGTACGGCAGATGCCGGGCGTCGCGGTGGAAGAAGGAGCTGTAGAAGACGACGCCGGTGTCGGCCGGGGTGGTGGTGCCGTCGTGCCAGGTGGTCTCCGTCGTGGTGTCGCGGAGGATGGCCAGCGACGTGGGCCACAGCCGCAGCGACTCCAGGACGCAGGCCCGCAGCAGGGGCAGCGCGTCGGCGGTGGCCGGCCGGTCGGGTGCGATGCCGTCGATCTCGGTGTGCACACGGTCGGCGTGTTCGGGGTGGCCGGCCAGGAGGGCGAGGGCGCTGTACGCGGCGATGGCGGCGGCATCGTAGGCGAAGAGCCAGTGCGGGATCTGCCCCGCGGGTCGGGCCGCTTCGGTGCACGGGGTGGCGGCGACCAGGGCGGCCAGGCTGTCGGGCTCGGCACGCTCCACATACGCGCGCACGGCGGTGAGGAACGCCTCGCGGGTGCGGTCCTTCGGCCTGAGCAGGTTGAGCCAGTTGCCGTCGGTGCGGAGGGCGGCCAGCAGTTCGGTGATGCGGCGGTCGTCGCGGGCGGCGTCCCCGAGCACGACACGGCGGATGACGCGCCAGAAGGCCGCCGAGAAATCGTCCCAGACCAGGGGCCGACCCGAGCCGAGGTGGAGGTCGAGGAGGGCCTGGGCCTCTTCGCGGATGCGGGGGGCGAGGGCCGGGAAGAGCCGGTGGGCCGGGCTGTCCCAGTCGAGGACCGCTTCGTTGAACGCGCGGCGTTCGGGGCGGACTTCGGTGGGGCAGATCAGGACTCCGTCGGGCTCGAAGTGGCGCAGGCCGCCGGCCTTCTCCCGGTTGGCGGAGGTGAGCGAGGCGGGAGTGGCGGTGAACATGTGGCGGGCGTCCTGCGGGGAGAGCAGCAGCAGTACCCGCCGCCCGGGGATGTTGACCGAGACCGGGCCCGGTCCGTGCCGTCGGCGCAGGCGAGCGAGGGTGCGGTTGGCGCTGCGGTTGGTGTCGAATCTGGCGGCGAGGCGGACCATGCGGGGGCGGCGCAGGATCGCCCCCTGGGCCAGGGTGGGTACGAGGACGGTGACGCCCAGCAGGATCGTCTCCAGGGCCGATGCGCGCGCGGGTGGCCGCTGTGGCATATCGCTGTCCCTCTCAGGCTCGCGGTACGGGCAGTGCGGGAGGTTCGGGAGTTTCGGGTGTCTCGGAAGTGCGGGGCCGCTGGCCGGGCAGGTCGGTGGTCGGGGTCGTGGGATCGGCGGCGGCCGTGGCCTGGTCGTTGTGCAGGCCGAGGCGCAGGTGCAGCAGGGTGGTGAGGCCGTCGATGGTGCGGCCGCTGCGCAGGAACTCCATCGGGGGGATGTCGACGTCGAATTGGTGGCGGGTGGACGTCAGGAGTTCGGCGCCCATGAGGGAGTCGAGCCCGTACTCGTCCAGCCGGCGTCGCGGATCGAGGGCGTCCGGGTCCATCTGCATGACGCCGGCCAGCAGCCGCGTGATGGCGGTCTGCAGCGCGACGCGCGCCTCTTCCGGGGGCAGACCGGCCAGTTGGGCGAGGAGCTCCTCGCGGGATCGGCCGCCCTCCTTGCCGTGCGACGGCGTCAGCAGGCTGTGGCGCGGGGCGCTGAGGGTGGAGGTGAGGGCGAGGGCCCGGCCCCAGTTCCAGCGGGCGACTCCGGCCACCGGGGTGTCGCGGGTGAGCAGATCGTCCAGGGCGGCGAACGCGTCGCGGAGGCCGAGGGGTTCCAAGCCGATGGCGGAGAGCTGGGCGGCCAGGTCGTTGCGGATGACATATCCGGTTTCGCCGAGCGCGCCCCAGGCGATGGCCTGGGCGGGGAGCCCGGCCGCACGGCGCTGCCGTACCAGGGCTTCGACAAAGAGATTGCCCGCGACGTACGGGGCCTGGTGGAGGTTGCCGACGTACGCGGCGTCCGAGGAGACCAGCAGGAACAGGTCGAGCCGCCGGTCGCGGGTGAGCCGGTCCAGCACCAGTGCGCCGCCCGCCTTGGGGGCCAGCACGGCGGAGAAACGCTCCTCGGACAGCTCGCTCAGCGGCGCGTCGTCGAGGTGCATGGCGCAGTGCACCACGCCGCGCAGCGGTCGGCGTCCGGCGTCGATGCCGTCGATCAGGGCACGCATGGTCTCGGCGTCCGTGCAGTCGACCGCGTGCGCGGTCACCTGGACGCCGCGGCGGGTCAGCGCGTCGAGAAGAGCGGGGGCCTCGGGGGTGGCCGCCCCGCGCCGACCGACCAGGACGAGGTGGCGGGCGCCACGGTCGGCCAGCCAGTGTGCGGTGGCGGCCCCGAAGCCGCTGAGCCCTCCGGTGATGAGGTAGGTACCCCGCGGATCCAGGGCGGGGCGGGCGGGGGCCGCTTCGACGGTGACGGGTTCGTCGAGGGGGTCGAAGGCGACCACGACCTTGCCGATGTGACGGGAGTGCTGCATCAGCTCGAACGCCTCGCGCACCCGCGCCGCCGGGAACACCGTGTGCGGCAGCGGCCGGTAGGCACCGTCGCGTACCCGCTCACCGACCTCCTCGACCAGGGTGAGTGCCTCGTCGGGCCGGTGCATCAGGGAGAGCAGATCCACGCCGAAGAAGGCCAGGTTGTTGCGGAACGGGGCGAGCGAGAGCGGCTTGTTCTCATAGATGTCGCGCCTGCCCAGTTCGATGAACCGTCCCCCGGGCCGCAGCAGTTCGAAGCTGCGGTCGATGGCCTCGCCGGCGAGGGAGTTGATGACGACATCGACGCCCTGCCCACCGGTGAGGGGGCCGACCTGACCGGCGAAGTCGAGGGTGCGGGAGTCCAGCACCTGCTGGACGCCGAGGGTACGCAGCAGATCGCGCTTGACCTCGTTGCCCGCGGTGGCGATGACGTGCGCACCGCGCATCTGGGCGAACTGGAGCGCGGCCAGCCCGACACCACCGGCGCCGCCGTGCACCAGGACCGTCTCTCCCGGCCGCAGCCGGGCCAGGTGCTCCAGGCTGTAGTGCACGGTGGAGAAGGCCACCGGAAGGGTCGCCGCGGCCTCGAAGGACATGCCGTCCGGGATGTTCCGCATCGACCGAGCCGGTGTGGTCACGTGGGAGGCGAGTGCCGCGGACGCGAGGCCGAAGACCCGGTCGCCGACGGCCAGCGCGCTCTCCCCGGGCCCCACGGCGGTGACGATGCCGGCGCACTCCATACCCGGTGCCGTGTAGAGGGTCCCTTCGCTGGCTTCGGACGGCAGCAGACCGGTCACCGACATGACGTCCCGGTAGTTCAACGCGGCGGCCCGCACCGCCACCGTGACCTCTCCGGGGCCCGGCACCCGCGGCTCGGCCGCCTTCCAGCTGAGGGTGTAGGACAGGCCGGGGCTGTGAACGTCCAGGGCGTAATGGTCCGGAGCTCGGGCGGGCGTGGCGGGCAGCGGCATCTCGCGGGGGACGAACCGCCCCTCGCGGGCGAGGAGGATCTCGTCCTCGTCCGAGGGCGTGAGCAACTCGCGGGCCAGCGAGGACGCGTCCGCAGCCGGTGAACCGGACCGCTCCAGGCTGATCCGGCGGACGGACAGGTCCGGGTACTCGTTGCCGAGTGTGCGGGCGATGCCCCAGGCCGCCGCGTCGGCGGGGGTCCCGGCACGCTCGGGAGCGGGGAGGGCGCCGCTGGGACGGGTCACCAGCCACAGCGAGGTGCGGCCGTGCGGTCGTCGGCCTTCGTCGGCCCGCGCCAAGTCGCACAGCAGAGTGGCCCGTTGGGCGGTACGCCCGGTGAGTTCGCCGACGTCGCACGGTGCGCTGTCGGCCAGGATCAGTACCAGATGGAGTTCCGCCGCCCGCTCACCGGCGATGAGCTGCCATGCGCGTACGTCCTCATCGGCCCGGAGGAGGTGTACCGAATGCCGTCCCCCCGCCGCGAGCAACTCCGCCACGGAGCCGGCGAGCGGCTCCTCGGAGGGTGCTTCCGTGAAGAGGACGAACGCCGCACTCTCCGGGACGACGTGAGGTGCGGGCGGCAGCGCGCGGGGCCTCTGGGGAGCGGTCGCCAGGATGACGGAGGCCGAGGTCAGGGCCGATGCGGCGGCGTCCCCGGTCCGGACGATGTCGGTGAAGCCGCATCGCTCCAGCAGCGGCGGCCATTCCTCCTGGGGCAGCAGGGCGGAGCGCGGACGCAGCCCGCGGTCGGTGTGGTGGTGCCAGAGGCCGTCCACGGTTCCGTACCAGGGGATCAGCGTTTCGGGGTGGTGGTTCTCGAAGCCGAGCAGACGGCCACCGGGTGTCAGGAGGGCGGCGAGCCGCTCCAGGGTGGCGGTGAGGTCCTTGCAGGTGTGCAGGGCGTCGGCCGCCACCACCAGGTCGAAGCTGCCCTCGGCCAGACCCTGGTCTCCCGGATCCAGATCAAGGTCGAAGGTGCGGTACTGCACGAAGTCGTAGCACGCGAACCGCTGTTGGGCGCGGGGGAGGAAGAATCCCGACACGTCTGTGTACATGTAGGTGGTGCGATCGGGCGGCAGAACGGGGAGCAGGGCGCCGGCCAGGCCGCCGGTACCGGCGCCGACTTCGAGGACGCGCAGCGGGCGGTCGGCGGGCCAGCGCCGCGCCATCTCGCCGGCGAGCGTCTGCGCGATGCGGTGGTGGAAGCGGAAGAAGGGCGCGGTGTCGAAGAACTGCTCCAGGGCGTGTGCCGCCCCTTCGCCGGTCAGCATCTCCAGCGGGTCGCATTCCCCGCGGAGCGTCGGCAGCAAGCGCGTGCAGTTGCGTACCACCAGCGCGGTCTCGTTGATGGTGTGGGGAGACTCCCGCACCGCTGACCTGAGTGCGTCCGAAGACTTCGGTCCGGCGTGAGTGAGCGTCCAGTGGCCAGATGCCGTGCGCGTGGCGTAACCGTGCCGCTCCAGAGCGGGCAGTTCCACCTCCATCAGGGGGAGGTACTTGGCCAGCATGCCGGCCGCGGTCAGCTCGGCCGGGGTGAAGGGCTCGGAAGGGGCGGGCAGGAGGTCGGCCAGGGCTGCCGCGACTTCTGCCGCGAAGCCCTTCTGGGCCCCTTCCACGCTCTCGGAGATCCTCAACGGCCGGTAGGCCCCGCGCAGTTCCGCGATCCGCTCCTCACAGGCGGCGGCGATCAGCTGGGAGGCGGGCAGCGGGCTCGGCACGGCCGGGGCGGCGGCATGCGGGGCGGCACGCAGCACGGTGTGATGCCGGCCCACGGGTGCGTGCACGGGGTTGGCGAGGCGGCGCAGACGGCAGCCTTCCAGCTCGACGGCGACCGTGCCGTCCTCGTCGGTGAGGGTGATGTCCCAGCACACTTCGACCGGGGCGCAGGACCGCTCGCGTACGTGCACAAGGCCCGTGGCGGCGGGTGCGCGCCAGACACGGACGGCTTCGAAGGCCGAGGGCAGGTAGGCGTCGCCGTCGACCGCGATCCCCTCCAGCAAGGGGGCACCGGACTGCAGTGCGCCATCGAGCAGAGTGGGGTCCACCGTGAACTGCCGCCTCGGGACGTCCTGGTGGTAGCCGGCGAGCACCTCGCCCGCCCCCACGTGCAGCTCGGTCAGGACCTGGAACGCGGGTCCGTACCCCAACCCTCGCTCCGCCAGCTCCGCGTACTGGTCGGCGGCCGCGATACGGCGGGTACAGCGGGCCCGGGGGCCGGCCAGGTCCAAGGAGCCGGGCGCGCTGCCGATGCGTCGCCGGACTCGTGCGCGCACATGCGGCCGTGGATCGCCGGTGCCCTCTTCGGTGCTGGTGATGGTCACCACCCCGTCATCCGGGTTCACCGCGAGCTGAGTGTGGACGCCGGAGGCTTCGGCCCAAGGGATGGTCAGTGGGCTGCTGATGTCCATCCGGTCCACCGACACCGGCGTCCCCAGCGCCCGTTCGCCCGCCGCCAGGGCCATCTCCAGATAGGCGGCGGCGGGTACGACGACGGACCCGGCCAGCTTGTGATCGGCCATCCACGGCACCAGCGCCGGTTCGACGGCGCCGTGCCACAGCGGGTGCGGGCCGGGCATGCGTTCCCCCAGCAGGGGGTGCGCCACCTGGCCGTTGCCGCTGCTGGACACCCAGTCGTGGGGAGTGCCGCTCCAGTGGCGCTCGCGCTGCCAGGGGTAGGCGGGGAGGTCCACCACCCGGCCCGGACGGGGGAAGTACCGCGTCCAGTCGATGTCGGCGCCGGCGGCGATGGCGGCCTCGACCGCCGTGTGCAGCGCCTGGCCGCCGTCCGTCGCGCGGCGCAGCGTGGGCACGACGGCCGGGGTCCCCGGGCGGGGCCGGCCGGTGGCCCGGCGCAGGTATGGCCGGAGGACGGGATGCGGCCCCAGCTCCAGGAAGATGTCCACACCGTGTTGCCTCGCGGCCTCGACCGCGGGGCCGAACTGCACGGGCTCGCGCACGTTCCGCCACCAGTAGGCGGCGTCCAGCTCGGTGCCGTCGATCCGGGCTCCCGTCACCGTGGAGAACAGCGGCAGGTGGGCCGGGGAGGGCGCCAGGCCGTCCAGGGCCCGCAGCAGCGGCTCGCGCAGGGCGTCCATGGCGGCACTGTGGAAGGCGTAGTCCAGCTCCAGCACCGTGCAGAGGGTGTCCTGGGCGGTCATGTCGGCGGTCAGGCGCAGGAGTGGGGCCTCGGGGCCGGAGACGGTCACATCACGGTCCGAGTTGACCGCCGCCAACTCCAGCCCCGGATAGTCGGCAAGGACCTCGGCGGCCCTCTCCCGGGGCAGGGCCAGGGCCGCCATCCTGCCGTACCCCGCGGTCTCCGCCTGGGCACGGGAGCGCTCGGCGATGACCCGCGCCGCCTGCTCAAGGCTCAGCGCCCCGGCGATCTGCGCGGCGGCCACCTCGCCCACGCTGTGCCCGAACACGGCGGACGGGATGATGCCGCCCGCACGCAGCACGGCCGCCACGGCGATCTGCACGGCGAACAGCAGGGGCTGGGCCACCTCGGTCGCCGCCAACTCGGCCTCCGTGACCGTGCCCAGCCTCTCCGCCACGGACCAGCCCAGATGCGGCAGCAGCTCCGCATCCACAGCCGCGAGCGCGGTGACGAAGGGCCCGCCGCCGTCCAGGAGATCGGCGCCCATGCCCGCCCACTGCGACCCGTTGCCGGAGCACACGAACGCCACCCGGCCGTGCTCCGCCGCTTCACCGACCGCCCCGCCGCACTGCCCCTGCGCCTCCCCGGTTCCTGCTCCTGCCTCCTCCTCGCCGGGGAAGATCGCCGCCAGCCGGTCGGCCGCCTCCCGCGGCCCGTCCGCGATCACTACCGCCCGGTGCCGGTGTGCGCCCCGTCGCCTGGTCGCGGTGTAGGCAAGGTCGTAGAACTGATCCGGTTCGGTCCGCGCGAGCCGTTCGGCCATACCGTGCACCGCTTCCCGCAGGGCCTGCGGGGCACGTGCGGAGACCAGAACCGGGCGCGCGGCGTCCATGGTCTCTTCGGCCGCCCCCGCGGCATCCGGTACCGCCGGCTCGGCGCCGACGATGACATGGGCGTTGGCACCACCGAAGCCGAAGGAGTTGACGCCCACCACCGGTCGCGGCGTGGCCGGCAGGAGCAGGGGGCTGGTCACCGGAGCGAGGTTCAGCCCGGCGAAATCGATGTCGGGGTTGGCCGGTTGGCTGTGCAGGGAAGCCGGAGCGGTGCCGTGGCGGAGCACCAGCAGCGCCTTGAGCAGGCCGGCGATGCCGGAGGCCGGTTCGAGGTGGCCCAGGTTCGTTTTCACCGAGCCGATCGGCAGCACTCCCGCCTGCCGCCGGGTTCCCAGCGCACGGCCGATGGCCTGGCACTCGACCGGATCCCCGACCAGGGTGCCGGTGCCGTGCGCCTCCAGGTACACCAACTCATCGGGCCGGACCCCGGTTTCCTCGTACAGCTCGCGCAACAGCTCTTCCTGCGCCTCGGGATTGGGCAGGGAGATCCCCGCCGTACGGCCGTCGCAGTTGGAGCCGCTGCCGAGGATCACCCCGTGCACCCGGTCGCCGTCCGCCCGCGCGTCCGCCAGCCTCTTGAGGACGACCAGCCCGCCGCCCTCGGCCCGTACGAAGCCGTCCGCCTCGGCGGAGAAGGCCGCGCACCTGCCCCGCTGCGAGAGCATGGACGCCTGCGAGAACCCCACGAAGTGATACGGGCTGAGCAGCACGTTCGCCCCCGCGGCGAGCGCTGTGGGGCTGGTGCCGTCCCACAGCGTGCGGCATGCGCGGTCCAGTGCCACCAGGGAGGACGAGCAGGCCGTGTCGATCGCCATACTGGGGCCGCGCAGATCCAGGCAGTGGGAGAGACGGTTCGCCGCCAGCGAGGAGGCGGCCCCCACCATGGTGTAGGCGTTCACCGAGCGCGGTCTCATGAACTGCAGGCCGCCGTAAGAGGCGTCGGAGATCCCCACGTAGACCGCGGTATGCGAACCCGCCAGCGTGCGCGGGGCGATCGCCGCGTCGTCCAGCGCCTCCGCCGCCAGCTCCAGCAGCATCCGGTGCTGGGGGTCCATCTGCGCGGCCTCCCTCGGCGTGATGCCGAAGTACTCGGCATCGAAGGAGGCGACATCGGCCAGGAAGCCGCCCGCGGCGGTGTAGCTCTTGCCGGTGCGCGGCATGCTCGTGTCGATGAATCGGGTGGCGTCGAACCGTTCGGCGGGTGCTTCACCGACGAGGTCCCGGCCCGCTTCCAGCGCCTGCCACAATCCGTCCACATCGGTGATCCCGCCGGGCAGCCGGCAGGCGGCTCCCACGATGGCGATCGGTTGGTACCGCCCAGAGACGTTGCTGGCGCCCATACGCGCTCCTCACACGGTGCCGGGGGCGATGTAGTGGGACGCGAGCGCTGCTGAGGGCCTCGCCACTTCTCTGCGGAAGGCGCGCTCTCGGAGACGATGGGCGCGCTGCCGGGCATTGCCGCTGCCCACTGGTGCCGACAGTGCAATGCTCCAAGAACTCCCGACGCGGCACGAGAGGGCAGAACTCTGCACCGAGCGCGCCGACACCACCCCCGCGAAGCCGCGTCAACTCACTGAGCAGGACTTTTCGTGGGGTCGGCAGGACGGCCGGACCGAAAGGCCCGACGGCAAGTTCACCGTTGTGGGGGACCGTTTCCTACGCGATGACCTGCGGCCTCAACTGGCCTGGGGTTTCAGGAGGGGCGGGCAGGCACCCCGGAGTCCCCCGAGTCCCCCAAGCCCCCTGATGCCGCCCGCGGTCAGGCAGGCAGACGGTTCGCATGGGACAGCCGGCGAGCCGTGGCCAGCAGGGCATGGATCTGCGGACCGGACTGGTCGATGTCGGTCACCGGGGTCTTGAAGGGCAGTCGGACGTCGTGGTGGTTGCGGGGGTATTCGAGGCGCAGGGTCACGCCGTAGCGGTCCATCGCCACCGGGAGGGCGCGCAGCATGCCGCTGCCCGGACGCGGTCGGACGAGGCGCAGCAGCAGGGGGACGAGTTCGCTGTGGTCGTCCACGAGGTGGGTCAGCATGCTCGCCTCGCTGGTCGCGATCGGGTCGAGTTCGGTCACCTCAAGGGAGTGCAGGTCGACGTAGCTGCGCCCGCGGTCGTCCTCCAGGACCGCCTGGCCGAACTCCATGCAGGTGCTCTCGGTGGCCTGTGCGCTGTACGGGGCGGCGAGCAGTCCGGTCACCGTGACGCGGGCGCGCACCCGGTCGCGTACGGGGGTGGGGGCGATGTCGGTGAGCTCCAACCGGACCGGGATGCGCGTCGCCGTCTGGGCGCCGGGGTCCTCGCACGGCGCGTGCAGGTGGAAGTGGCCCATCGCCCCCGCGCCGTCGAGGCGGCGCACCTCGGTGTGCAGCCCGTCGCTCACTACGGTCATCGAATGGGCGGCGGCCAGGATCGACCGGACGCGCTCGGCGGCGGTAGGTGCGGTGGCGCGGGTGGGGAAGGGACGCATCCGGTGCTCCAGACGAGGGTAGGGAGACGCAACCAGTGGCATGTACTTAGGTAAGCCTAACCTAATCCAGCGTGGAAGGAGGGAAGGGACTGCCCGGTGCGACACCGAGCAGCCCCCGCCCCATGCCGCCCCGCCCCACTTGGCGCACCCGCGCGAGCAGGAGTACCGGATCGCAGGACTGCCGGATCACAAGAGTGCGGGATTGCAGCACTGCCGGATCAAGAGTGCTTGTCGCCGAGGAACCTGCTCGATTTCGCGGCCAGTTGCCGCTGCAGATATTCCTCCGCGTCATCGGGTCGCATACGGGCAAGGGCGACCAGACCGGTGATGACCACGTCCGCGACCTCCGCGTGCACGTCCTGCCAGGTATGGCTGTCGCCCTTGCGGGGGTTGGTCCCGCGCACACCGATGACGGCCTGCGAGGCCTCCCCCGTCTCCTCGGCGATCTTCAACACCTGCAGCGTCCACTGCTGCGCCTGATCCAGCCCCCGCTCGTCGTCATGCGCGGTGAAGCGGCGGGCCAGGTGCGCGATGGTGTCCCAGATGTGTCCGTCCATGGTGGAGTGGTCCTCTTTCACGAGTCGGCCGTCCTGGAGTCGTCGGCGGGGGCTGCGGGCTCGGTCTGGTAGCCGGCTGCCTGGAGGGTGAACATCTGGGCGTAGTCGCCTCCGAGGGACATGAGTTCCTGGTGGGAGCCGGATTCGGTGATGCGTCCGGCGTCGAAGACGTAGATATGGTCGCAGCCGACGACGCTGGCGAGCCGGTGGGAGATCAGCACGGTGATCTGGTCGTCGCGGAGCTTGCCGCGCAGCACCGCTTGGTAGACGTCGTGTTCGGCGCGCGGGTCCATGCTCGCGGTCGGCTCGTCCAGCAGCAGTACGGGCGCGTCCTTGTAGAGGCCGCGGGCCACGGCGATCTTCGCCCACTGTCCGGCCGACAGCTCCTGGCCGTCGCGGAACCGCTTGGACAGCAGCGCCTGCCAGGTACCGGGCAGATCGGCGATGACCTGTGCGGCACCGGAGGCGCGTGCGGCGGCCAGTGCACGCTGCGGATCGGCCTCGGTGAGTGTGCCGCGGGAGACCGTGAGGTTGGCCAGGGCGCTGAAGGGGAAGCGGACCGGGTCCTGCAGCACTGTGGCCACCCGCTGTTGGAGGGACTCGGTGTCCAGGTCCGCGGTATCCACCCCGTCCCACAGGACCGACCCCTCCTGCGGGGCGTAGAGACCGGCGATCAGACGTGAACATGTGCTCTTCCCGGACCCGTTGAGGCCGACGAAGGCCACGGTCTCCCCGGCACGCAGGGTGAGGGAGATGCCGTCGAGGGCGGGGGTGTCGTTGCCGGGGTAGGTGTAGCTGACGTTCCGGAGGGCGATCGCCGCGACGGTGTCGGGTGCCTGCTGCCTGCCGTGGCACGGCTGGAGCGTGCGGCATCGCTCCTGGAAGGCCAGCAGGTCGGTGACCCACAACGCGTGCTCGTAGACGAGGTGGGCGACTTCGACGAACCTGGTCAGGGAGGTCCGGCCGGCCTGGATGGCGATCACCGCACCCGCACCGGCCGCCAGCGGCAGCCATCCGGCGATCAGCATGGCGCCCAGCGCGACGTAGGTGACTCCGGCTCCGAGCCCGCCCAGACCCTGCCCCGCCAGCGTGAGCCAGGCGGCACTCACCCCCAGCCGGGTGTCCTCCTCGGCGATGCGCGTCGTCAGCCGGCGGTGTTCGTCGAGCAGGGCCCTTTGGGCGGTGTCGGCGCGCAGTTCGGCGGCCGAGTCGCGGTCCAGCAGAAGCCAGGAGAAGACCCGTACCCGGCGCTGGAGGGCGTTCCACCGCCGGAAGCTGTGGAACCGCGCCCGTGCGGTGCGCACCGCTGCGGCGCCCACGGGCAGGACGGACAGCGGGAGCAGGGGGAGCAGCAGGGGGTGCAGAACGGTCAGGACGCCGGCCGTGCCGATCAGCCCCAGGAAGGCGGAGGCCAGGGAGACGACCTGGCCGACGATCTGCCGCGCGTAGAACAGCCCCCGGTCGTTGGCCCGATAGGCGTCGTCGTGCCAGTCGGAGTCGTCGACCACCTCAAGGCGGACGTGTGCGGTCAGGTGGAGGAAGTCGCTCTCCAATGCGGTACGGATCTTCGGCGTCACGCGGGCCTGCGCGACGGAGACACCGGCTTCGAGCAGGGCCCGGGCGGCGAGGAAGGCCACCACGAGCAGGATCTCCGGGACGGCGGCGCGGACCTTGTCCGGGGTCGGGCCCTGGGCGAACAGCTGCTGGAGGACGGCGACGGAGGCCGCCAGGCCGAAGGCGGACATCGCCGCGGACACCAGCTGGAGCACCACCACGGCGACGGTGGCCGGGCGGTCGGTCCGCCATGCCAGCCGGCCGATCCGGCGTACGGTGCGCGGAAGCCCGGCGAGGATCTGGCCGACGGTGGCCTTGGCGGCGGCCCCGTCGTAGACCGACCAGTACGCCTCCTTGAGCCCGTCGGTGATGTCGTCGCTCGCCGGGCCGGCGGGCATCGACGACGGCGGCAGCGCCAGCGCCGCACCGCGGGGCGCGGGTACTTTCCCCGCTACCTTCCTCCGCGGATCGGTGGCGGCGGTCGGCTCGTCGCTCTCGCTGGTCGGCTCGTCGCTCTCGCTCACGTCCGCCACCTCGCAGCCGCTCGTGAGGGGCGGCGAATGCCCGGCACACGGGCGCCCACCACCCGCCCTGGGATGTCCTCGGCCGGGCACGGGCCAGAGGGGCGATATTCGAACGCGGCGGGTCCCTCCACGGGGACGGTTAAGGGATTCAGGGCTCCTCCAGGGGAGGCGATGAGTACAGGTGCTCTAAGAACGGCCCGGATCGCTACCCGTAACGGGTATGCCGGGGGCAGATGGTGAGCACATGTTCTGATCGCGGGTGGAGGGCGCTCGGCGCTTGGGGCGCGGGTTTCGAACAGCTCGGATCGCGGTGAGCCGCGGCTACGGCGTGATAGCCGGAGAGTCGCGCCTACGGCGTGAGCGCCGCCGCTCGCGGCAGCAGCCGGGCGAACGGCCACTGCGGCCGATAGCAGAAGTACTCGCCGCGCGTCTCGACCTCCTCGGCGGCCGAGGCGCCGGTCCGCCGGGCCTCGTCCCGGGCGCCCGCGGAGTGCAGGGCGTCGGCGAGCAGGCCGAGGTGGAGGGTGCGGCGCAGGATGGTCCGGTACGGGGCCGCGTCCCGCAGCGCCTTCCGCATCCGGGTCAGCCCCCTCTCGTGCATGCCCTGGTGCACCTCGGCCCAGCCGAGCGGGACCGCGAGCATGCGCTGCCAGAACGGCAGTTGGCAGCGGGCGGCGAGGTCCAGGCCCGCCCTGCCGGCAGACAGGGCACCCCGAACGTCGTGCTCGGTGATGGCGATCAGAGCGTCCACGTACCGGGCGAAGGCCCTGTCCCAGGGCCGTTCGTAGCGGTCGGACTGGGTGACGTTCAGCAGCTCCGAACGGTAGCGCCGGGCCTGGGCGGGGTCGTCGTTGAGACAGTGGCCGAGCGCGAGGTGGGCCCGGTAGCCGATGCGCTGGTCCCTCTGGAGCGCACAGGGGGTGTCGAGGGTGTCGGTGATCTCGACGCCCTCGGCGAGTGCGGTGAGCGCCTCGTCCAGCCGGCCGCTTACGTAGAGGGTGACCCCGTCCACGTAACAGGCCGCCGACCGTGCCTGCGGACCGCCTCCGTGGTCGGCCAACTCGTAGAGCAGACCGCCGATCTCCGCCGCCTGCGCATAGTGGCCGGAGGTGAGCGCGCTGATCGCTCGCACGTGCAGCAGCCCGGTGGGCCGGCTGGCGTCGAAGGCCCGCTCCAACTGCTGGGCGTCGTCGAGCGCCTTCTCGAACCGGGCCGAGCCGTAGCCGTCCATCAGGGCGTGCAGCCGCATCATCCGCTTGCGCAGCTCCAGTTCCACGGCGGCGGTCGGCTCGTCCGCGGGCAGCGCCGCGACGACCGACGCCGCGGCCTGCAGCCAGTGCAGCGCGGCCGTGTGGGAGAAGCGGCCCTGCTCCCGGTCGGCCAGCGCCAGCAGCGGGCGCACGCCCGCGCGGGGACCCAGGAACCGGGCGGCCGCCAGGCAGTGGTGGCGGATCTCCGCGGTGTCGTCGCCCGGCTGGCAGCGCGGAGCCAGCAGGGTGGCCACACGTTGGTGCCACCGGGCGCGGGTGACCGGCTGGATGGCGTCCAGCAGGAAGTCACGCGTCAGGCCATGGGTGAAGGAGAGCCGGCCCTCGGCGGCCGGGTCGTGGCGGAGCAGACCGGTCTGCACCGCGTCGTCGATCAGCGTGTGCCCCAGACCCAGCGTGGACAGGAGGTCCGCCAGCAGGGGACGGTCCACGTTCATGCCCATCACGGCGCAGAGGGTCAGCACATCGAGCGTGTCGGCGGAGCACTCGCTCAGCCGCTCGTGCAGCACCTCGCGCACCTCGAAAGGGACCGAGGACCGCTCCCGCCGCTCCCCGGTGGTGTGTGCGCCGACCGCGCTGAGCAGGAGGAAGGGGTTGCCGCCGGAGGCGCGTTGGAGCCGCCGGGTCTCGCCGGGCGAGGGCGTCGCTCCCGAAACCGAGGTGATCAACGCCCGGCTCTGCTCCTCGGTGAGCCCCTCCAGCCGGAGCATGCTGGTGTTGCCCTCCTGGAGGATGCGGGCCACGGCGCGGCGCACCGCCGGGATCCTCGCCAACTCGTGGTCGCGGAGCGTGGCCAGCAGCATGACCCGGGCCTGGCCGACCTGCTTGACCAGCAGTTGGAGCACTTCGAGTACGGGGGTGTGGGCGAGGTGCAGATCTTCCAGCAGCAGCACCACCGGCGTCCGTCGTGCGGCGGCGAGCACGGCCTGGCAGATCCGCATCTGGTGGAAGAGGTGCTGCTCGGGCGGCCATTCGGCCTGCGCGACGAGGTTCACGGAGCCGGTCTCACCCGCCCCGCCGGCCGACTCCAGCTGTCGTACGAGGTGTTCCCACGTCCAGTAGCCGGGGTCCGACGGCGTCCCGACGCAGTGCGAGCGCACCACCTGGAACCCGTCGGCGGCAAGGCCGCGCGCGGCCTGCTCCAGCAGCCACGTCTTGCCGATGCCCTGCTCACCGCAGACCAGCACCACATGGCCGCGACCGCTGAGGGCCTCGCCCCGTAGGCGCTCCAGCCGCCGCATCTCCGCCCGGCGGCCGACGAGCCGGTCGCCGGGCGGCGGGGACACCGCGGGGGCCGGCTCCCCGACCGACGGCCCGGGGGTCGGGACCGGGGCCGGTGCTGGTGCCGAGGCCGCTCCCGAAGGCCGTACGGAACGTTGCGCCGCCCCCGGGACGGGCGCGGCCGACAGGTCCTGCCGCAGGATCCTCGCGTGCAGCACCTGAAGTTCCCTGCTGAGATCGGCCCCCAGGTCCTCCGCCACCGCATGGCGCATCCGCTCGTACGTCAGCAGCGCCTCCGCCGACTGCCCGAAGTGGTACTGGGCCGTCATCAGTTGCCCGCCCAGCCGCTCCAGTCCGGGATTGCGGCTCAGTTCCTCACCGAGCCGGACCGTCACCTCCTCGTAGCCGCCCAGATCGAGGCTGGCCTGGGCCCACACCTCAAGCGCCCGCAGGCGGATGCGTTCCAGGCGGTCCGCCTCCGCCACCGCGAACTCATAGCCGTACAACTCGCCCATCGGGGTGCCGTTCCACAGCTCCAGGGCGGTCCACGCCGTGGCGCGGGCGGCTTGGAGGTCGCCGGCCTTGAGCAGTTCCCGGCTGTCCCCGGCCTGCGCCTCGAAGACCGCGGCATCGACCAGTCGGGCATCGGCGGCCAGGACGTAGCCCTGGAGATGGTGGACGACCCGGACGGAGTGGTCGTGGCGGTGCAGCGCCTTCCGCAGCCGGGAGACGTACGCCTGCAGCGTCGAGGTCGCCTGGCTCGGTGGGTTGGACCCCCAGATCGCCTTGGTGATCACGGGCAGCGACACCACGCTGCCCACGTGGATCAGCAGCAGGGCGAGCAGAGCGCGCTGCTTCGGCGTACCGAGATCCACCTTCTCCGCACCGGAACTCACGCTTAACGGGCCGAGGATCTCGAATCGAAGGCCGGGGGACCGTGCATCGTCTTTCATCGTGCATCCCGACTGGAGAGATTTACGGAAGTGGGGGGACGGGGACCGCAGAGGGGAGACGGCTTCTCAGTCGTTCATCGAGACGCAAACCAGGGAGGGCGGGTTCACCGGGGCATGCGCTCTCCGTGTTCTCGGCGCGGTCCGAGGCAGAGCGTGCGGGGTCGGTCGGCCGTGCGGCAACGAATCCGGGCCGACGCGGAAGACTGGACTGCCAGGACGGCGCTGACCTGCGGAAACGCCCCTTACGCGGAACGCCTTACTGGGACGCCCGCCGCTCGCCCGACCAGGACATCGACGGCAATCGGTGGCGGCCCCGGCCGGTACGCCATGGCGCAATGTCCCGGAGCGGTACGGGATCCGGGGCGCCAACGGCCGGGTGCGTCAGGTCAGTTCCATGCGCCGGCCAGCAGGGTGCGTCAGGTCAGTTCCGCGCGCCGGCCAGCAGCGTGCGGTACCAGCCGAGGGTGGCGTCGAGCGTCGTCTCCAGCGGCGTCGGACGGAGGCCGAAGGACCGCTCGAACGCCGAGGAGTCCACGATCTGCGCCTCGGTGTGCTGGTAGAACATCTCCGCGTACTCGTCCATGAAGGTCGCGTCGAACGGCCCGAAGGGGCGGGGCTCGTCGAGCACCACCCGCCGCAGCGGGCGGCCCGCCCGCTCCTCGATCAGCGAGTGGATCTCGCGGGTGGTGAGGGCGGGCGCGGTGGGCAGATGCCACACCCGGCCGTCGCCTTCGGGGTCTTCGCCGAGGGTGGCCAGTCCCTTCGCCACATCCTGGATGGCCGTGTAGCTGTGCGGCAGGTCGATGTCGCCCAGCGCGAGGACCTCGCCGCCGGTCAGTGCGGGCGGGAACACCGCACCGCCGAGCGTCGAGTTGAGCACGCCGGGGCCGACGAAGTCGGCCGACCGTCCGAGGACGACACGGGCCCGCCCCGCACGGTGAGCGGCGAGATAGGCCGCGTCCAGCCGCGCCCGCATCACTCCCTTGCGGCTCGTCGCCCGCCAGGGAGTGTCCTCCGTCATCACCTCGCCGTGCGTCGGGCCGTACGGGTACAGGGTGTCCAGGACGACCAGCCGTGCCCCGGTGGCCTCGACGGCGGCCAGCACCGCCTGCTGGACCCGGGGCATGACCTCGGTCTGCTGGTGATAGGCGACGTTCACGCAGTGGTACACGACGTCCGCGCCCTCGACGGCGGCCCGCGCCCCGTCGTGCGTGCTCACATCGGCGGTACGGCGCTCCACGCCCTCGGGGGCGCCGTCCGGCGTCGAGCGGTTGACCAGTCGTACGGCATGGCCCCGGCGGGCGAGTTCGGCGGCGAGCGTGGTGCCGGCCGGGCCGGCACCCAGAACGACATGGAGACGGCGTGCGGCAACAGACATGGCGATTCCTTCTTTCCGGGAGGGCGGGTGGTGCGGATCGGAGGTGGGCGAGGGTGATGGAGCACCCCTTCGCTTCGCTTCCTCACTTCTGTTAGAGACCATAACTCTTGCGATCGTCCATCGCAACTGAAGTGATGGTTACGATGAGCGAGGGCTGCTCACGCACGCCGTCCCGCCGCCCCACAACGCAGGAGGAGAACATGGCCGCCGAGGTACGAAGCCCCCGGGAGCGCTACCGCGAGCAGAACCGTGCGGAGATCAAGACGGCCGCGCTGCAACAGCTCGCCGAGGGCGGCGTCCAGGCCGTCGCGCTCACCCGGATCGCCAAGGACATGGGGCTGTCCGGGCCGGCCCTCTACCGCTACTTCGCGGGCCGCGACGATCTGCTGGGCGAGCTGATCCGGGACGCCTACGACGACGTGGCGCAGGCCATCGCACAGGCCGACGACGGCTCCGCCGAGGACGCGCGGTCCACCCTGCACGCCCTCGCCGGCGCCTACCGGAACTGGGCCGTCGCGCAGCCGCACCGCTATCTCCTGATCCAGGGAACGCCGCTCCCCGGTTACGCGGCTCCGCCCGACACGCTCCAGCGCGCGCGAGCCGTCCTGGGGCCGTTCCTGAAGGTGTTCGCCGCCGGCGCGCCCGCCGAAGCGCTACGGCCGACCGTCGCCGAGATGGCCGCCTGGGTACGCAAGGACGACGGTGTCGCCGACTGGGTGGCACAGCACACCGGGTTGCCGCCGCGCGGCAAGGCGGCGGGCACCGCCCTCGCCGGTACGGTGCTGGCCTGGTCGCAGCTGCACGGCACGGTCAGCCTGGAGGTGGCCGGTCTGTACGCCGGGATGGGGCACCACGCGTCGACCCTGCTCACCGCGCAGATCGACACCCTGGCCGACTCCTTCGGCCTCTAGTTCCGCATCGGACGGCCTTCGCTGGACGGCACCGACCACGCACGCCGCAAGCAGCGGGGCAGCATGATCGGCCGCTCCATCATCCGGCGGAACAAGCACACCGCGGATATGCGCTTGCGCACCCTCGTCACGCGGGCCAACGTCGCATGACACCCGACGGAGGCAGAGAAGATGACCATGCAGACCCGGCACGTCGACCACGAACTCATCCAGGCCGCGGCGGAAGTCGCTCGCACGCGCTGCCGGGGCGACAACCACACCATGGCAGCCGCAGCCCGTGCCCAGGACGGCCGGATCGTCACCGCCGTGAATGCCTACCACTTCACCGGAGGCCCCTGCGCCGAGCTGGTCCTCATCGGCACGGCAGCCGCCCAGGGCGCCTACGAGCTGGACACCATCGTCGCCGTGGGCGACCGCGACCGCGGGGTTGTTCCCCCATGCGGCCGGTGCCGTCAGGTCCTTCTCGACTACTTCCCCGCCCTCAAGGTCATCGTCGGCGAAGGCGACCGCATCCGGACCGTCGCCCTCACCGACTTGCTGCCCGAGAGCTACATCTGGGCCGACCACCAGCTCGATGCCGAGTAGAGCGCGTCACTCGGCACGAGTTGACACACGCAGCCGGCGGCAGAGCGAACACTGTCTGCTGCGGTACTGGGTGCGGGTGCGGCAGCCATGGGGGATGCCGCTCGTGCAGGGAGGGCCAACCCGGAATGCCCAGGCGGTAGTCGAGGGTGACGAGGACGGCGCCGTCCCGGGCGAACGGTCCCCGTCGTAGCGGTCCGCCTCGCCGGTGGCCGACCGGTGGCCGACCGGTGGCCGAGAGGAACGCGCCACCGTGCCCCCGAGCGGTCGCCGGGCAGGCCCACTACCAGGTCGGAAACCTGCCGGACCGCGTCCCGAGCCTCTGCTGGACTGGTGAGCACTGCTTCCCCCACCACCACTCACCGGGACACCGCCATGCCTGCCGCACCCGCCGTCACCGCGCCCACGGGCGCTTCCACCGCCCGCAGCCCCCTCCTCTCCTGGCTCGCCGTCATCGCCCTCGCCCTGGGCATCTTCTCCATCGTCACCACCGAGATCCTGCCCATCGGCCTGCTGACGGCCATCGCCGCCGACTTCCGCATCTCGGACGGCACGGCCGGCCTGATGATGACGCTCCCCGGGGTCCTGGCCGCGGTCGCCGCCCCCACCGTCACCGTGGCCACCGCCCGCTTCGACCGCCGCCTGATGCTCTGCGCGCTCACCCTGCTCCTGGCGCTGGCCGACTTCCTCGCCGCGGCCGCCCCGGTCTACGGGCTCGTCCTGCTCTCCCGCGTCCTGGTCGGGATCACCATCGGCGGGTTCTGGTCCATCGGCGTCGGGCTGGCCGACCGCCTCGTCCGTCCGGAGTCGGCGGGCCGGGCCACGGCGCTGATCTTCTCCGCCGTCCCCTTGGGCTCCGTACTCGGCGTCCCTGCCGGTACCTTCCTCGGTGGCCTCGCCGGCTGGCGTACGGCGTTCCTCGCCATGGGAGTGCTCACCACGGCGGTCTCCGTCATGCTGATGCTGCTCGTCCCCGCCCTCCCCGCCGTCCGGCCCACCCGCCTCAGGGACCTGCGCGTCCTGCTCCGCGGCGTCCACACCCGCTTCGCGCTGCTCACGACGTTTCTGATCGTGCTGGCCCACTTCGGCGCGTACACGTATGTGACGCCCTTCCTCCGGAACGTCACCCAGCTCGGGCCGGGTGGGACCACCGTCTTCCTGCTGGCCTACGGAGTCGCCGGCATCCTGGGCAACTTCCTCGGCGGCGCGGTCGTCCGCCGCTGTCCGCGCGCCACGTTCGCCCTGGCCGCGTGCGCGGTCTCCGGCGCGACCCTGCTGCTTCCCGTATGCGGACAAGGGGAGATGTGGGCGGTCGCGCTGCTGGTCGTCTGGGGGGTCGCGTACGGTGCCGTTCCTGTCTCGTCCCAGACGTGGTTCGCCCGGTCCGCGCCCCGCTCACCGGAGGCCGCCTCGGTGCTCTTCACCGCGTCGTTCCAGGCGACCCTTTCGCTCGGTGCGCTGGTCGGGGGCGCGGTGGTGGACCGCGCGTCGCCGTCGGCGGTCATGACGCTTGGCGGGCTGACCGCGGCCCTCATGGCCGTGGCCGTGTGGTGGCACCGGGCCGGCGGGCGCGAGTGGCCCGAGCGCGGCCAGGTGTGACGAGGCCCTGCGTCAGGGGGCGTTGTCAGTGGCGGCTGGCATGGTGGCAGACATGAGCGATGAGCCGCTGGGCCGGAGCGCCTATGTCCTGGAGAAGACCTACAGCGGGCAGGTCGACTGGAGTCTGTTCTTCGTCTACGCCCAGCGCGCGCACATCCGCGCGCTGTTGCAGGACATGTACTTCGACACTCCGGATCCCGACGTGCGCCAGGGCTGGATAGATGTGCACTTCGAAGGCGAGAGCGCCGATCTGTGGCTGATCGAGAACGGCCGGCGCACAGGCCATGTCGATCTGCGCCGGTTCATCCGGGACGCGGACGAGGAGGGCGGGACGCAGCGCGAGGTGGCCATCGACTGGGCGGGCTTCGAGGAGGCGGTTCCGGCCGTACTGGAGGGCGTGCCGCTGGGGCACGGCCAGGAGCTCCACCTCGCCGACGCGGCAGGCGACTTCCAGGACACGGACGCCGAGCTGCCGTCCCAGTATCCGCACCATCCCGTCCGGTACGGCATGCAGCTGTCGACCGATGACGGACTGTCCGACGAGCCCTACGCCTACTTCATCGACCCGGATCCGGCACCATGACTTCGGGGCCGCCGGCCCGACGGCCCGAATGCTCCATCGGGCAGGGGGCCTTGGTCGTGTGCGTTGGGTCTGCCGGCCGGCATCGTGCTGGCCACTCCCGCTCAGGCCGCCGACCGCGGAGCCCTTGGGGGCATCCGAGAAGCCGTCCCCGTGGGTGGCGATGTGGGCTTTCAGAGCACCGAGTGCTTCCTGGGTGGCCGTGCCGAGCCGTTGCCGCGCCTCTCCGCGAGGTCACTCGGTGATGGTCACGCAGGGAAGGCCGACGCTTTCGCCGCCGCGGAAACCTTCCGCGCACAGTCGCGTGCCCGCCGTGCCTTCAGTGGTGCCCTCACGCCTGGGGCGTGTCCGGTGGGTCCGGAGGCCGGGAGTCGGGGGTCGCAAGGCCGGGAGTCGGGGCATGGGGCCGGAAGCTCAGCCGTGAGGCTGTGCGTCACAGGGCGGCAAGGACGTGGCGGCGCAGCCCGATGGTGTCCGGCGCGTCGTGGGCGTCCCGCTGCCGGGGGTGCGGGACGTCCAGGACCTCGCCGGATGTGAGCAGGGCGATCCGGTCCCCGAGGTAGAGGGCCTCGTCGACGTCATGGGTGACGAAGACGACGGTCGCGCCGGTGCCACGCAGGATCTCCACGAGCAGGTCCTGCATCCCGGTGCGGGTATGCGGGTCGAGCGCGCCGAACGGCTCGTCCATGAGCACCGCACGGGGCCGTCCGGCCAGCGCGCGGGCCAGCTGGACGCGCTGCCGCTGCCCGCCGGAGAGCTGGTGCGGCAGCTTGCGGGCGTGGCCGGAGAGGCCGACCCGCCGCAGCCAGCCGTCGGCGACCCGCTGCCGTTCGGCCCTGGCCACCCGGCGGATGGCCAGCGGCAGTTCGACATTGGCGCGGACGCTCCGCCACGGCATCAGGGCGTCCTCCTGGAAGACCAGCGCCCGGTCGGCGCCGGGTCCGTCGATCGGTGCCCCGTCCTGGGTGACCCGCCCGCTCAACGGGGGCAGCAGTCCGGCGAGGGTGCGCAGCAGCGTCGACTTGCCGCAGCCGGACGGGCCGAGTACGCCGACGAGTTCGCCCGGCGCGATCCGCAGCCGCACGGTGCCGGGCAGGGCCTGCCCGGCCCGATGGCCGAGCCGTACGTCGTCCAGGGCGAGCTCGGCGCCTTGCCGGACGGGAGCAGTGCTCGTGCTCGTGCTGCTGCTCGTGGGACTTGCCGGACTCGCCGGACGTGTGGGGCTCATGGGACGGGCTCCTTGTCGAGGGCCGGAGCGGGGGACGGGGCGGCCGCCGGAGCGGCGCGGAGGGCGCGGCGTGCCGCACGGGACGGGGCGCGCTCGGCCGGCCGCGGCAGCCAGGAGGTGGCGCGGCGGCCGAGGAACTCCACCGCGGTGGAGGTCAGCCAGCCGAGGGCGCCGATGGTGGCCATGCCGACGAAGACGCCCGGATAGTCGACGACCGTGTAGTCCTGCCAGGTGCGGTAGCCGACCCCGTACTCACCGGAGATCATCTCCGCGGAGATCACACAGATCCATGCGACGCCGATGCCCACCGAGAGCCCGCCGAAGATCCCCGGCAGCGCGCCGGGCAGCACCACCGAGAACAGCACCCGCAACCGGCCGCCGCCCATGGTGCGCACGGCCTCCTCCCATACGGGCGTGAGCGCGCGCACCGCGTGCCGGGTCGACACCAGGACCGGGAAGAACGCCGCGGTGAAGGTGATGAACACGATGCCCTGCTCATTGCTGGGCAGCAGCAGGATCGCGACCGGGACCAGGGCGATCGCCGGGATGGGCCGGGCCACTTCCACCAGCGGGCCGAGCAGATCCGCAGCCCACCGCGACCGGGCGATCGCCGTGCCCGCGGCCACCCCGACCACCGCGGCCAGCACGAACCCGACCACGATGCGGCGCAGGCTGTGGCCGAGGTCCTGCCAGTACGGGCCGGTGACCAGCCGGTCGCCGAAGGCGGAGGCCACCTCGCCGACCGTGGGGAACTGGCCGAACCGCAGCCAGAGTTCGACGTCGAGGGAGGTCAGCAGCTGCCAGAGGCCGAGGGCCGCGGCGAGCGAGGCCGCCCGGACCAGCCACCGTCCCGCGCTCATGAGGCGCGCCTGACGGCATCCGCGTAGCTGACGACCCGGGCCCCGGCGTGCCGCACGATGTACGTCTTTGCGTGGGCCGGGGTGACGAAGGCCCGCAGGTCGGAGCCGTCCGCGACCCACACCGCCCGGTTGGCGAACCACAGGGTGCCGGTCAGCGCGTCCGGTACGTACGCGGCCCGCACCTCGGCGCCCTTCACGGCCTTCAGCAGCTCCTTCGGGCTGTCGAACGTACGGGTGGTGGCGCGGCCCCTCAGCCACAGCTCGGCCTCGGCGGCGCCCGGCTTCGGAGCGGAGGCCGCGCGCGCGGTCCGCCGCAGCGGTGCCGGGTCGACGAAGGAGTCCACGTCGACGTCGCCCACCAGCTTGGCCGCCTTGAGGATCGGTACGTCCTTCTTCAGCGCGGCGATCAACTCCGGGCGCAGCGCCGGGTCGAAGGTGGCGATGCCGTGGGCACCGTTGTAGAGGTAGACCACCTCGGCGGGGAGCCCGGTCTCCTTGGCCACCGACTCGGCGGCGGCGACCGGCCGGTTGCGCAGATAGCCGGTGGCCCGCCGCTGCGCCTTGAGGAAGTCGCCCAGGACCCCGGCGCGCTCCTTGGCGAACTTCTCCCGGACGGTGACGCCGTGGAAGGTCGGCAGATTCAGGTCGGCCCCGTCGTACAGGGCCTTCGCCTTGCCCTGGTAGGCCAACTGGCCCGGCCAGGCCACGAATTGGGACAGTGCGTCGACGCTGCCCCCGGCCAGGGCGGATGCGCCCACGCTGGGCTGCTGGTTGAGCTTCTCGATGCCCCGCTCCGGATCGATCCCGGCCTGCTGCAGGGCTCGGACCAACGTGCCGTCGGCGGCCGAGCCGACGCTGGTGGAGACCTTCTTGCCGCGCAGGTCGGCCAGCGAGCGCAGCGGCGAACCGGGTGGGGTGACCACGGTGTTGAGCCCGCCGCGCAGGTTGTAGCCGGTGACCGAGACGAGCCGCGTCGGCTGCCCCAACTGCCGGCCGCGGGCCGCGTTGATCAGTAGCGGGAAGTCGCCCATCGACCCGATGTCGATCTTCCCGGCGGTCATCTGGGCGGTGATCGGGGCACCCGTCGCATAGTCCTGCCACTTCACCTTGTAGGTGCGGCCGTCCTTCTTGCCGCGGGCCGCGAGCTCCTCCTCGAAGTAGCCGAGGGAGCGCAGCAGCGTTCCGGCGGTGACGGTGTTGATGGTCTTGGACTGGTAGCCGACGGTCACGGTGACGGTCTTGGAGTCCTGGGCCCCGGCCGCGCCACCGCCGCACGCCGTGGCCAGCGGCAGCAGCAGGGCCAACGGCAGGAACCGGGGGAGTGGCAGGCGCTGGGGGAGTGGCAGGCGCCGGGGGAGCAGGACAACAGGCATGGCTGTCTCCAGGGAGGGCGGTCGCGGGAAGTCGCAGGTAGGAGTGGGGAGGTGGAGCCGGGGCGGGCCGTGGGTCAGACGGAGCGGTGCAGGACGCCGCTCATGGTGATGCGGTCGCCCCGGAAGCGGATGAACTCCAGGTCCACGGGCCGCCCGTCGGGCAGATGGGTCAGCCGCTCCAGCATCAGCACGGCACTCCCGCGCGGAGCCTGCAGCACCGCCGCGGAGTGCGCGTCGGCGTTCACGGCTTCGAGAGTGATCTCGGCATGCCCCAGTGGGCCGCCGGTCAGCGTCTCCAGGAGCCGGAAGACGTCCATGGACTCCAGGTCGCAGCCGAGCAGTTCACCGCCCACGTCCATGGGCAGATAGGACAGGTCCAGGGAGAGCGGCAGTCCGTTGAGGCGGCGCAGCCGCTCGATACAGAGCACGTCGGTGTGGTCGGGCAGGCCGAGCCGGTGCGCCACCGGGCCGGGGGCACTGACCGGCCCGACGGTGCGGACCTCGTTGGTGACCCGGCCGTGCTCGTGCAGGGTCTCGGCGAGACCTTGGAGCCGGTCGAGGCCGTGCGCGTACTTCTCGCAGACCACGACGGTGCCGACGCCGGCCTTCCGCTCCACGAGCTGCTCGCCGCGCAGCAGGTCGAGGGCCAGCCGGACGGTGTTGCGGCTGGCCCGGTAGTCGGCGGCGATGGCGTTCTCCAACGGCAGGACGCCGCGCGGAAAGCCGCCCGCCAGGATCTGGTGGCGCAGTAGATCGGCGAGTTGCCGGGCCCGGTCCGCACGCAGCCGCCGACGGCGCGCGGCGGCGACCGGGAGTGCGGCGGGGATGCGTTCGGCTGGCATGGCAGGGAACGTACCGGCGCCGCGACCCCGATGGTGTTGCGGCAGTATTGCGCCACCTGGCGGCCCGGTCCGCACCGCTCTGACCTGCGCCATCGCCTGCCATGGGCGAAGATCCGCCACCCCGGTGCCCACAACGTGGACAGCCGCGCCGGCTACGCCTGCCGCTCCACCCCGCTCGCCGGCCAGGCGGGGGAGCGTGAGCGGCCTCCGTGAACTGTGCGTTGGATCACATCGGTCTTCTCCCGCCACATTCCTGTTATCCGACGACCGCCCCCAGGTCTCCCAGGCATCGGACGTTGCCGAGCGACGTCGACGAGCTGGGGACAGGAAGAGGGGCGCGGAGCGTGAACAGTGAGGTCGGGGCGTGGCTCGTCGAAGCCGCCGCCCACTACTGCGACCACACCCGGCCGGACGGCACCGGGCCCGGAGAGCGCATCACCGCTGCGGACCCAGGTCTTCGCCACCCGCTGAGCAGTCGGCGCGACCGGCCAACCCCCTTATGAGCCCCGGCGACCGCCCCCGCTCCAGCCCCTGCGCACCTGTCCCAGCTCCTGCGCGCCTGTCGCAGCCCTGAGTGCCGGGCGCTCGCCCTGGCACCTCCTCAGCCACCTCTCCCCCCTCATCCCCACAAGTACAGACGGGAACCCGTTCATGAACACAAGACGCTCGACACATCGGCGCGGCAAAGCCAGGCGCCGTCTGGCGCTGGTGACCGCGGCGACCGCGGCCGCCGCCGGCCTGGCCGTCGGTGTGGTCACCATCGGCTCGGCCAGCACCACCGACCGGCCGGGCGCCGCGGGCCGGCAGACGCCCGGCGTGGAACCGCTCTACGAGACGCCGCCCGAGCCGCTCACCGACGTGCCCGAGAGCAACGGTCGGCGCGGCATGGTCTACCAGGGGCTCAAGCCGGCTCCCGAGGGCGACCCCTGCGTCGGCGTCTACGTCGTGTCCCAGACCAAGGCGAAGCTGTGCACGCACGGCCCGGACGCCCCGCCGAAGGGCGTCGACATCACCAAGGACGCCGTGCCCGCGGTGCGGCGGACCGCCCCGGCCCCGGCGTTGAACGGCGGTGCGAGCGGCACCCCGGCCGCCTCCGACGTGCTGTCCGGCGGCATTCCCGTGCTCGACGCGCGTACCGGTAAGGCGGAACGGCCCGCATCGGCGGCGTCCGGCTCGACCACCGGCGCCGCCGCCGACGCCGGTTCCAAGGTGCTCTGCGAAGGCGACGGCTCCTCGGGCGACCGCGTCCAGGTGCTCTACGTGCACGCGCCCGGAAGCGACCGGTTCGCACAGTACGTGGCCTCGTTCAAGAAGTGGGCGGCCGAGGCCGACGTCATCTACAACGAGAGCGCCAAGGAGACCGGCGGCAACCGCCACATACGGTTCGTCACCGAATCCGACTGCACCGCCAACGTGCTGAACGTCGAGGTCTCGGCCGCCGCCCTGAGCGAGTTCGGCTCGACCAACAACGCGCTGGCCGCCAAGGGCTTCAACCGCCGCGACCGCAAGTACATGATGTTCGTGGACACCAAGGTCTACTGCGGCATCGGTTCCTTCAACGGCGACGAGCGCCCCGGGAAGGAGAACCTCAGCAACTTCGGTCCCTCCTACGGGCGTACGGACGCCGGCTGCTGGGGCGGCTCCACGCCCGCCCACGAACTGGGCCACAACCTCGGCGCGGTCAACAACAGCGCCCCGCACACCAGCGGCGGCGGGCACTGCGTCGACGAGTGGGACATCATGTGCTACTCGGACTCGCCGAACTACCCGAAGATGCAGACCCTGTGCCCCGAGCGCACCGGTGACGAGCGGCTGGACTGCCACCACGACGACTACTACAACACCGCACCCAAGCCCGGCAGTTATCTGGCCACCCACTGGAACGTCGCCAACAACCGCTTCCTGATAGCCGGCGGCGGCACCCAGCCCGACCCGGACCCGACCGGCACGCCCACCCCGACGCCGTCTCCGACGTCCACGCCCGGCCCGTCTGCCGGTCCCGCCGCGAAGGTCACCCAGATCACCGCGAACTCCGCCGTGGTCAGCTGGGCCAAGGTGCCCTCCGCCGCGGGCTACACGGTCTTCCTCGACGGCCGCAGGCTCGCCGACGTCAAGGACACCGCGACCCGCGTCGTCCGGCTGACGCCCGGCACCTCCTACCGGATCGCCGTCGCCACCCGGAACGCCGACGGCAAGACCTCGAAGCCGGGCCCTGCCGGCACCTTCCGCACCCTCGCCGCCGACGGCGGGCCCACCCGGCCGGGGACGAAGTATGTGCTGGTCAACGGCCTCACCGGGCAGGCCGCCGACATCTGGGGCGGCTCCACGCAGAACGGCGCGGTCGCCATCGCCTACCAGCGCCACGGCTACGCCAACCAGCAGTGGACCTTCAAGAACGCCGGCGGCGGCGCCGTGACCGTCAGCTCGGCGGTGTCCGGCAAGTGCCTGCAGTTCGACTCCGCCGCCGCGGGCCAGTACGTCGCCCAGCAGCCGTGCAGCGGTGCCGCGTCCCAGAAGTGGCGGCTGCGCAGCGCCGAGGACGGCAGTCGTCTGCTCCAGCCGCAGGGCTCGTCCCTCGTCCTGGGCGTCAGCAAGCGCTGGTACTACGGAGGCTGGCTGCTCGAACTGCAGCGGCCGAACAACGAGGGCTACCAGAAGTGGACCCTGCAGCGCGCCTCCTGAGCGGCGTGCGGCGGTCTCCCGACCGCTGACGGCCGAGTGATACGGAGCCGGCGGCTGCCCGACCCCCAGCAGCCGCCGGCTCACCCCTTCACCCCCTCAGCTCTCTCATTTCCCCCTCACCCCCCATCTCCCTCCAGAGCCAGGAGCACCCCGTGCGACACCCGCGTTCCTCCCGCCTCGCCCCGGTCGCCGCCCTCGTCGCGCTGCTCGCCGTCGGGCCGGTACCCTCGGCCGCCGCACACGGCGACACCATCGACTTCGCCATCGTCACCACACAGCCTGCCGACGGCCGGGTGCGCACCGTCGCGACCTGGGAGAACGACAAGGACCCGGTGACCGATTCCCTCGCGGGAACGCTCTCCGCCGTCGATGTGAACGGGCGCTCCCTCGGCCCGTGGAAGCTCGTCCCCGCCCATGGCGCGAGGGCGACCTACACCACCCGCGAGGCGCTGCCACCCGGCCGTTGGAAGGTGACCGTGGACTGCGGCTTCCCCGAACTGGGCCACGGCGCGGGCACCGTGGACGTGCCCGCCCCCGGGGCCAAGCCCACCGACACCCCTACGAGCGCGCCCGCGAATCCGTCGAAGAGCCGGTCGGCGGCCCGGTCGTCGTCCGCCGCGTCATCGGCCCGCTCCGCCGACGGTCACCAGTCCGCCACGTCATCGTCCGCCCCCATCTGGGCGGGCACGGCCGCCGCAGCCGCGCTGGTCGCCGGGGCGGCGTTCCTGGGCGTCCGACGCCGCCGCCGGGCCGGGCGCTGAGCGGATGGACGTGGGGGCCGGCACCTCACCCACGGCCGCCATGGCGCCGCGCGGGAAAATTCGTTGGCACGCCCTCCCACGACCTCGCTACGGTGACGGACGACCGCAGATCGCGGATCGCTGACCGGGCCCGTGTGCCCTAGAGAAGAGTGTCTATGCCCCGGACCGCGCCGAGCGCGCCTCGCCGCACCGCGTAACCAACCGTCTCGCCTGCCGCCGTTTCCGTGCGGCGACCGGACGTGAGTTCCGGTGTCTTCACCGCCAAGCAGCACCTGCCCGCCCCATGGGGCGGCCGGATGCGCATGGATTCTTCGTCGAGGATCGCTCGGCCGGCTCTTGCTGTCATCGCAGACCCTTTCAGCAAGGAGCACCCCGGGTGTCCAGCAGCAGCAACAACATTCTCAAGATCGACACCTTCACCTGCGCATGGTGCGGTCTTACCGTTTCGACCTTCGCCGCCGACGGAACGCGGCGCAACCACTGTCCGTCGTGCCTGCACTCCCAGCACGTCAGCGACCACGTCGAGGGCGGCCCGAGCCACTGCCACGGCCGGATGACCCCGATCGCCATCGCCGTGCTGCGCACCGGTGACTGGATGCTCGTCCACCGCTGTGTGCGCTGCGACGAGCTCACCTCCCACCCCGTCTGCGCGGACGACAACCAACTCATCCTGATGCGTATGGCCGTCCGCCCGCTCGCACAGCCGCCGTTCCCGCTCGAAGCGCTCGGCAGCCTGTGAACCGGCGGAAGGAGGAGTACGACATGCCACGACGCAAGCAGTCCCGCGGCCGTGCCCAGGCGGCACGGCGTCCGCAGCGGCACAAGGACGTCCTGCACGGGAACGGCGGCCACCGCACCCACGACTTCCGGTGCGTCAACTGCCGGTTGGACGTGCCTTTGACCGCACCGGGCACCGCTCACCGCAACCACTGTCCGAACTGCCTGGCCAGTCTCCACGTCGACCACCGCATCCCCGGCGACCGCGCCTCGGACTGCCGTGGGCGGATGGAGGCACTGTGCATGTTCACCCGGCCGGACGGTGAGTGGATGATCGTCCACCAGTGCCTGACCTGCGGCGAACTCAGCGCGAACCGCATCGCCGGCGACGACAACGCCCTCGCCCTGGTGCGCCTGGCACTCAAACCGCTCCAGGACACCACCATGGCCAGCCGCACACTGCTCACCCTGTAGGGAGGTCACGCGGGGGCACCGGTGTGCGCGGCACCGGTGCTCCCCGCCGGCCCGGACGAGGCGGGCAGGCCGTCGACACGTGCGGGTGCCACGACAGGTGAGGGAGTCAACGCGCGCGCTCGCCGCCCTGGCCCGGAGCCGTGGCGCCGGAGCATGTGGCGGCAGGCGGTACCAAGTCAGCGGCGATCACGACGTCCCGGTAGGCAACGTGTCCGGGGGGTAGAACTGACGCACCCAACGGCGGTATTGGCCGATGGCGCTCTCCTCAGGGGCGAGCTGGGGGTTTGGCTCGTACCGCTTCCGGTTCCAGATCCTGGCGTCCTGGCGCATCTGGTGGGCGATGGTCTGCACGAGCGCTTGCCCCGCCACCGCGGACCAGGACATGGAGGCGGCCTTCCGGAGCCGGGAGGAATCCGCGCGCGAAGCGGCCTCTGTCACGATGACTACACGCAAGCGCGTCTGCCATGGCCCGACCGGGGTCGCCATCAGCACGATCCCCAACGTCATTCCGAGCTGGTCCAGCGTCACCTCCCCCGACGCCAGGCCAGGGCCGGACAGGACCACGCCCTGCTCCACGTTGATGGTCGCCAAGCGGACGGACAGCTTGATGTCGGCGCTGAAGGATATGCGCAGCAACGGCCCTTCCTCTACCGGGGGAGCCACCTCACGAAGGGCGACGTTGTGCACGATCGGCTGATGCTGGTAGTCGACGAAGCTCTCCATCACCTCCTGTGGGTGCGAGGCCAGGAGCGTGCTCCAGGAGGCGGCGGGCGCGAACCTGTCATCAGGTGTCTCTGAAGGCTCCCAGGCAGGCGGTGCGGCATCATGGCCGTACCACACATAGATGATCTTTCCCCGCTCGCGCACGGTGAACTGCCCCAGCGTCGCCCGGGGCGGGGCTCCGCCTGGGACCTTGACGCAGGATCCCTCGACGTCGAAGGCGAAGCGGTGGAACGGGCACACCAGATGCTCGCCATCAACCACCCCCCCGGCGCCGAGGTGGGCGCCCAGGTGGGGGCAGTGGGCATCCACGACCCGCAGGACGCCGCCCCTGGTGCGGTAGAGGACAACATCGCGGCCCATGAAGCGCCGGTTCACCACCGCGCCGGCCGGCACCTCTCGGGACAGCGCCAGGCAGAACCATCCCGACGGGTACGGCAGCGGCACCCCGTCTCCCTCGCCCATGGCGAGGTCAGTCCGCAACGGAACGGCTCCCGGCCGCACTCGATGTCGGAGCCCGGCCAGCGATTGCCTGTTCAAGGTCTTCCTCCTCGTCCCTTTGCTCTCGGCCGCCCCCTGAGCGGCCATTGCGCCAGTAGCGACTGGCCGCTCCTGACGGCGATCACCGCGCCGACCTGTCCCTGCGGTGTCAGCAGTCGCTTGTCCAGCGGGGTGCGCCCGGCGCAGGAAACCTCCAGCAGGGGCCGCGTGGCGCGCGGTGAACAACTCGGCCCCCGCCAGCGCCTCCCGGAGCAGGCTGATCTTGCGTCCCGCCCGCTTATCCCGTGCAGGTCGGTGGCCACGGACGACAACTTGACGCCGACACCGCTACGGTGCCGTGCTGTCCGGTGGCCAGCCTTCTTCCTCCCTCGCCTTCTCGGCGGCGTAGGTACTCACCAGGTCGTCGAAGCGGTACCGCTTGGGGGCGTACTCCTGGATGAGGTGCGCGTAGGCGAGCCCGGTGAGGGCCTGCATCGCCGCCAGGGGCGGCACGTCGGCCAGTTGGCCCGCGTCGGCGGCGGTGATGTCGCAGAGCCGGTGCGCGCCGAGAACGCGGAACATGCGCGCCTCGGCGCTCGTCAGCCGCTTGTAGGACCACGAGAAGGCCGCCCGGATGTCGCCCGAGGCCCGGCCGCCGCACAGCACGTTGAGCCGATTCTGCTCGCTCTGCAGTTCCTCGGCCAGGTGACGCAGTGGGACCATGGGTCTTGCGACCGCTCGCGTGGCCGCTATCACCAGCGCCAGTGGCAGCCGTGCGCACGCCTCGGTCACCTCTGAGAGGGCGGCGCTGTCGATGTCGAGGTCGCCGGCGGCCAGCCGGCTCGCGAGCAGGGCCTTCGCCTCGGCCCGGGAGGGCACGTCGAGGGTGGTCAGATGGGCGCCGTGCGAGGTCACCAGGCCGGTGAGCTTGCGGCGGCTCGTGATGACGACCATGCATTGCGGGTTGGCCGGGATCAGGGGCTGCACCTGCGCGCTGTCATACGCGTTGTCGATCAGGATGAGCATCCGCCGCTGCGCGAGGGTGGTCCGGTACAAGTTGGCGTATGCCGCCGGGGTCATCGCATCCGGCTCCGGCAACGAGATCAGCGGGGCGAGGACGGACCGGATCGCCTGCTGACTGCTCACCGAGTCGGTCGCTGGGCTGAAGGCACCCAGGTCTATATACAGTTGCCCGTCGGGGAAGCGGTCAGCGATCTTATGGGCGAAATGGAGGGCGAAGGCCGTCTTGCCGATTCCCGGGGGGCCGCACACCACGGAAACCACCGGCGAGGAGCCGACCGGCGACATCTCGTCCGCCACGTCGGTGAGCACCCTGAGCTCGGCCTCGCGCCCGATGAAGTGCCGAGGCTCAGCGGGGAGCTGGTGGGGAACGCCGACCGGCGGCCGCGGGACCTCGTGCCACTGCGGGCGCGGCTCGCGCGCGGTGTCGGCGTGGACCCGCTGCGGCGGGACAGGCCGTGCCAGGGACAGCCTCGGGTCGCCCGCCAGGATGAGCTGCTGGAGGTGCTGCAGCGGGCCGCCGGGATCGATGCCGTAGTCCTCGGCGAGAAGCCGGCGCGCCCGGGTGAACGTGTCCAGCGCCTCCGCCCGCCTGCCGCACCGGTACAAGGCGAGTATGAGCTGCTCCCACCGTCGCTCCCGCAGTGGCTGCGCGGTGGTGAGTGACATCAGGAACGGCAGCAGTTCATGGTGCTGGCCAAGGGCCAGGCGCGCGTCTACCAGCGACTCCTGGACCGCGTGGCGGTGCTCAAGCAGTTCCGAGATGACCGGCTGCATGATCGGCGTGGCCGGGAGGTCGGCCAGCGGCGGGTCGCCCCAGGTGTCCAGGGCGCGCTGGAAAAACCGGGCGGCGCCGGGGACGTCGCCCAACAGCTGGGCCGCCTGCGCCTGCTGGGCCAGGCTCTGGAAGTGATGCAGGTCCAGCACGTCACCCTCGTGCAGCGCGAGGCCATAGCCGTCACGGCCCGTCTGCAGCCGCTCCTTGATCGGAGCCGCCTTGCGCAGGCCGTAGAGGTTGCTCCGAAGCGCGCCATCTGGATCGCTGGGCAGGTCGGTGCCCCACAACGCGTCAGCAAGATATTTTTTACTGACGCGGCGCTCGCTATTAAGTAGGAGGATGCACAAGGTGCTCCGCTGGCGGGGTCTCATAATTGGCAAGGGATCGCCGTCGGCAAAACGCACCGCAACCGACCCCCCAAGAATTGCGAACTGCACTTCCGCCCCCGTCTGATTAGCAGTTCTCGCCCACATGAAGCCGTGAAGCGCCTCTGTTTCCGGACGCGCGAGGCTATTCGATCATTAATTTGGCGGTTGCCGTCAAGACCCTACGGCGGCTTCTGTCCGGTAGTGGACACGCCATGTTTAGGGTTTGGTATGTGAGGTTTGTCAGTGAATGTCCCTAGGGGAGTCCCCGGCCTGGCGCGCGAACAGCCTCGCCCACCGAGCGCCGGGGTTCTCCGGTGCGGTGTTCTTTTAAGTGTACTCAGCAAGAAAAGTGCTTACGGTATTCGCCGACATAACACCTCCACGAATCCGCACCGTCCCGATAGCCGCCCGGCGACCGGAATGTCATCTAGCTGCCACACCGGCACACCCTGTCGCACGACCCCCTATGGTGGGCGCCGAGGCCGCCCCGGGAGGCTCATGGAGTGAGTCCAACGGCGCACCGATGCAGACCGAAAAACCGCGCTCAAGGTCCGGCACCTCGCCAACGATCCCGGAGTGAGACCTGGGCTGGATGATTGACCGAGCCCTTCCGATGACAGTGGGGGCTACCAGCGAGGTCACGCTGCGGTCATGCTTGGATCACGTCCCTGTCGCGAGCATGCTGATAATCTGACCGGCGCGAAAGGCGCTCATTTGTGTCGCATCAATAGAACACTCAATCATTCATTATCGGCCCTCTTTTCAAATGGGCCTGAATGTTGCTTGACGCACCTGGGAGGATCGCATGCGCAACGTGCTTGCAGGCAAGAGGACCACAGCAGATCCCAGCGAGACCGTTCCGCTAGCGCCTGGGGGCCTCCCGGTCGTGGGTCATGCGGTGAAGGCACTCCGTGATCCAAAGGGATTCCTGCGTTCGCTGCCCGCGGACGGCGACATGATGCGCATCAATGTCGGCCCGCTCAAGGCGGTGATGGTCTGTGACCCGGAGCTGATCTCACAGATACTTCTCAACGATCGCATCTACGACAAGGGCGGTCTGCTGTTCGACAAGGCCAGGGAGGTATTCGGCGACGGTCTGGTGACCTGCCCGCATGCCATGCACCGACGGGAGCGCCGACTGGTTCAGCCTGCGTTCCACCGCAGCCGACTTCCCGGCTACGCCCAGGCCATGACCGAGGGGACGACCCTGCGGACCGGCCGGTGGCGTGATGGTCAGGTCCTGGATATTCCGGCGGAAATGCTCAGCCTGACGATGCATAACATGTTGCAGGCGATGCTCGGCGGGACACTGCCCCCAGAGGGCCTTCGCCAGACGGTCAGCGACGCCACCGAGGTGCTGCACGCGACGTACCGGCAGACATTCATGCCGGCGGCGGTGAACCGGATTCCGACCCCCGGCAACCGGCGCTATCAGCGGGCTGTGGCCGGACTCCACAACACCGTGACCGACATTATCGCCAAGGCCCAGGTGGACTCGGCGGACCATGGGGATCTGCTCTCGGCGCTCCTGACAGCCCGCGATCCAGGCAACCCCGATGACCCGGCCGACGGCTGCCAGAGCGAGCGTCTGAGCAGCGCCGAACTCCGCAACGAGGTCCTGACCTTCCTGGTGGCAGGTTCGGAGACCACAGCGATTGCCTTGTCATGGGCGCTGTACCTCATCGCCTGCAATCCGGATATCCAGCAGCGGCTGTGGGCCGAGACGGATCGCGTCCTGGACGGCAGGCCGGTTTCCCTCGACCACCTGCCCGACCTGAAAATTGCTCACCAGATCATCACCGAGACGCTGCGGCTGTACCCGCCGGCTGGGATGATATGGACCAGGCTCGTCACGGCAGACACCCGCCTGGGCGGCTATGACATCCCGGCCGGGACGACCATCGCGTACAGCTCTTACGCTGTGCACCGCCAAGCGCGCTATTATACGGACCCCGACGTCTTCAATCCTGACCGCTGGGATGCCGAAATGCTGCATTCAGCACCGCGCAATAAGGCATATCTCCCCTTTGGTGGCGGTGCGCGCAAATGCGTCGGCGACCAGTTCGCCATCACAGAGGCTGTGCTGGCGCTTACGGAAATCGCCTCTCTCTGGCGGCTGGAATCCATTCCCGGACAGAAACGTCCGGCGGTCACCACCTCCATGGGACCACGTCATCTCAAGATGCGCCTGAGTGCCAGGACTGCACCGGAGCGCACATCATAGCGCGAGCGCACAGATCCATTCGGGATAGACAGATCCATTTAGGATAGTAAGGCAGGCTCTGCCGTCCAGGGAGGCCGGCAAGCCGAACGTACAGGTCGCCCGTGCCCTGGAGTGAGGAAGCCTCCAGGGTTTCCGGGGAATAGCGACCCATTTCCGGCAATGCGGCGGCGTTCCTTTTATGTGACGCGCCAGAAGGCCCGCGAGAACATTATGCGGTGGATCGGGCTCCGCTGAAGCCGGATCGTCTTCACTCTTTATCTGTTACTGGTGTCCGCATGGGGCCAGTATGAGTATCTGAGAATTACAGGCAGCCGCGTAAATAACTACAGGCTCCCCTGTCCGGGAACGCGAGCGGTCACGCATATGAAAAACGCGGGCGGTCACGCGTGTGGAAAAAAATATGTGAAAGGCAGGCGCAGTGATGGTGAGTCAGGAGCGAGACGGCATGAGTGGTGCGAGGACTGCCGAGGGGTCGGGGGAGCCTGTTGCGGTGATCGGCGTGGGGCTCCGTCTCCCGGGCGGGATCACCACGTTGGACGGGTTGTGGGATGCCTTGTCCACTGGCCAGGATCTTGTGACCTCGGTCCCCGAGGACCGATTCAGTACCGATGATTTCGTTGTGAGCGATGGTGGGGTGAGACCGGGGAAGACGTATACCGGTGCGGCCGGGATCGTCGGGGACGTGTGGGGGTTCGACCCGGAGTACTTCGGCATTTCGCCAAAGGAGGCAGGCCAGATCGATCCGCAGCAACGGTTGCTGCTGGAGTGCGCGGTGGAGGCCTTCGACGACGGGGGCGTGGATCCGCGGCTGCTGGCTGGTGCGGAAGTTGCGGTGGTGATGGGCCTGACCGTTCAGGACTACTGGGGTCTGCTGACCCGGCGTCCCGGGGTGCTGAATTCGTTCGCCCCCACTGGTACGGGGGCGTTCAGTGCGGCGAACCGCATGTCGTACCTGTTTGATTTCCATGGGCCGTCCCACACGGTGGACACGGCGTGTTCGTCGTCCTTGACCGCACTGCATCTGGCGGCTGAGGCGGTCCGTTCGGGCCGTTGCGAGGCTGCGTTGGCCGGCGGTGTCAACCTGGTGCTCGGCCCGGGCGGGCACGTCATGTCCAGCCAGGCGTCGATGCTCTCCCCGACGGGGCGTTGTCACTCGTTTTCGCAGGACGGCGATGGCTTCGTCCGGTCGGAGGGCGCGGGGGTCGTGCTCCTGAAGCCGTTGAGCCGTGCTCTGGCTGATGGTGACCGCGTGCACGCGGTGATCAGGGGTTCGGCGGTCAATTCCGACGGGCGGACCCTGGGGATGTCCATGCCGGGTGCGGATGCGCAGGCGGCGATGTTGGAGCGTGCCTACGCCGAGGCCGGTGTGCGCGCTGACCAGGTGTCGTATGTGGAGGCTCACGGGACCGGGACGGCGGCGGGCGACCCGACGGAGTGCGAGGCTCTGGGACGGGTTCTGGGGCGGCAGCGCGGGGGGAAGCCGTTGCCGATCGGGTCAGTGAAGTCGAATCTGGGGCACCTGGAAGCGGCGGCCGGCATGGCGGGCCTGTTCAAGGCCATGCTGGTCCTGCGCGAGCAGCGGGTGCCCGCTACCTTGCACGCGCAACCGTTGAACCAGGCGATCGATTTCGGCGGGCTGGGTCTGGACCCGGTGACGGCCATGCAGCCGCTCGACGGTGGGGCCGGCGCGCGGCGTATTGCCGGGGTCAATTCGTTCGGTATCGGCGGCTCGAACGCGCACGTGGTGCTGGAGTTGCCGGATGCGCCGCCGGCCCCGGGCGTCATCGAGGACGGGGCCGCGGGGACTGAGGGCAGGCGGTCGGATGCGGCCGTGCCGGTGGTGGTCACCGGCCGGACGGAGGCGGCGCTGCGGGAGTCGGCGCTGGCAATGGCCTCCTACCTGGAAGGCATTGACGATTCCGCCCTGGTGGACGTCGGGTTCACCACGGTGCGGCGCCGCGAGCGCCGTGAGTTGTGCACGGCCGTGCTGGCCTCCAGCGGCGCGGCGGCCGCGCAAGCACTGCGGGAGACGGCGGAAAAGGGCGCGTCGGACGAGGCGGCATCGGCCGCCAGCACGGCCCGCGGACGTGTCGGGTTCATCTTCAGCGGAAACGGTACCCAGTGGCCGAGGATGGGCGCGGAGCTGCTGGGGCAGGACGCTGCCTTCACCGCCGAGGTTCGGGCTGTCAGCCGCGAACTGGAACCGCTGCTGGGCTGGTCGGTCGAGGCGGAAATGGCGGCGCCGGACACCGGGCGGTGGGCGCTGACAGAAGTGGCGCAGCCGATGCTGTTCGCCCTGCAGGCCGGATTGATCATGTCGCTGCGCGAGCGCGGGGTGCGACCGCACGGGGTCGCGGGTCACAGCGTCGGTGAGGTCGCGGCCGCCTACTGCGCCGGAATTCTGGATCGTCCCCAGGCATGTCGCGTGATCGCGCACCGTAGCCTCGCGCAGGCGCCCACCTTCGGGACCGGGCGGATGGCGGCGTTGGCGCTGTCGCCTGCGCAGGCTCAGCGGTTGCTCGACGAGATGGGGGCGAGCGACCGTGTGGTGATCGCGGCTGTGAACTCCGGCAATGACGTCACCCTGGCCGGGGACAGCCAGACACTGGAGGCTGTTGAGGAGCGCTGTGTTCGCGACAGTGTGTCCTTTCGGTTCCTGCGCCTGGACTACCCCTTCCACAGCCCGGCCATGGATGTTGTCCGCGGCCCGCTGCTGGACGGCCTCGGAGAGCTTGAGACCGGCCAGGGCGGGATCCCGATGGTCTCCACCGTCACCGGCCGCGTACTCGCAGATCACGAGATGGACGCCGACTACTGGTGGCGCAACGTGCGTGAACCGGTCCAGTTCGCCGGGGCGGTCGAGGCGCTCATCGGTGAGGAGCATGGCTGTGACGTTCTGGTCGAGGTCGGCCCTCACCCGGCGCTCAGCGGCTACCTGCGCCGCATCGCCGTCGATGAGGGGGCGTCGGTGGAGGTGGCGTCGACGCTGACCCGGATCAGCGCCGGCCCACAAGCGCTGAACGGCACCGTGCTGCACGCGGTCGCGGCCGGGGCGCAGCTGGACTGGGAGCGGTTCTTCCCCCAGGGCGGACGCGTCGTGGATGTCCCGGCCTACTCGTGGCAGCGCCAGCGCTACCAGTTGGGAGACCCCTCGTGGTGGTCCGACCACGAGATCGCGCCGGCGCCGCAGCCGGTCCCGTCCAACCCGCTGCTGGGCCGGCGCCTGCTTGCGGCCGACCCGACGTGGGGGCGGGAGCAGAGCGCAGCCTGGATCGCTGATCACAAGATCGGCGACGCTGTCGTCATGCCTGGCACGGGCTTTCTCGACATGGCGCTGACGGCGTCCCGCGAGGTGTCCGGCGGACCCGTGGAACTGCTCGACATATCCCTGGCCAGGTCGCTGGTCCTGCCCAGCGATCCCACATCGGCTCCGGTACGCACCACCACCACCGTCCGCCCCGATGGGACCTTCGTCGTCGCCGGGCACACTGGTGCGGATATCGAGGCCGTCCAGCACGTGAACGGGCGGTGGCGCGGCTTGGCCGAGGTCAGGCCCGCTCCGGTGGACGTGGCTGCGCTCGCCGGCCGCATCACCGAACCCGTGGACGCGTCCGACCACTACCAGGCATGCGCCGCGGTATCGCTCAACTACGGGCCGGCATTCCGTACGCTGGCAACGCTGACTGTCAAGGACAGCGAAGGGCTGGCGAGGCTTCACACAGATCAGTTCGCCGACAGTGAGCATCAGGCCCGTGTCGTTCTCCTCGACGGCTGCCTCCAAGCGATGCTGCCGCTGGCCGCTTCCGTCGTCTCCGGCTCCGCGCAACCCTACGTTCCGCACCTCCCGGTGTCGGTGGGAAGCGTCCGCGTCTGGGGTCCCCTGCCCGCCACCGTCATGGCGTACCTGCGGCTGACGTCCGTTACCGAGACCGGCCTCATGGCTGACATCACCGTCTGCGACACCGACGGAACGGTCCTGCTCGACCTGGGGGACGTATACGCGCGGCGCATCGAGAACAGCGGTTCTCCTGCGCCCGAGCTCTACACCGAGGTGCTCAGGGCACGCCCGCGGATGACCGCGCTGCCCGGCACCCCCTGCCCGCTCCCTTCGCCTTCACGCGTCATCGACGAGTGCGGCCCGATCGTCACCCGGCTCGATGACGCGTTCAGGGACCAGGGCTACAGCGGCCACATGGAACGGTCTCGGGAGCTGAGCGCCCACTACATGGCGGCTGCGGTGAGCAGCATCCTGGACTCCGCGGTGGCACGAGGTGCGATCACGGTCGACGGACCGGTCGGTGGACGGGACTTCAGCCTCGATGACCTGAGGACTGCCGGCGTCAGGGAGAGCCTGAGCCCGTTGGTGGAGATGATGTTGGCGATCGCGGTCCGGTACGGGCTGCTGACCGCTCGTGCCGACGGGGGCTGGCGCCAGAGCGGAACACCGATGCCTGAGGAGCTCTTGCAGGACAGGCTGAACGAATTTCCAGAACTCATCGTGATGTGGCAGGCCGCTGCGTGGGTCGGGCGCAGCCTGCCCAGCGTCCTCACCGGTGAGATGGAGGGGCTGGAGGTGCTGTTCGGCGAGTCCGGTCCGATCGCGGCGCAGGTGTACAACCACGATCCAGGACTCACGTACCTGTCCGATGCCGCCGTGGCATACATCCGCGCCGCCCTGGCCGACTGGCCGGCTGACCGGCCCTTGCGGATCCTGGAGATCGGCGCCGGCACCGGGGGCTTCACCGCTCGCATCCTGCCCCACCTGCCGCCCGAGCGCACGCACTACGTGTACACCGACGTCTCCTCGGCGTTCTTCCCCAAGGCCGAGGCTCGCTTCGCCGCCTACAACTTCCTCGAATACCACGCCCTCGACCTGAGCGCTGATCCCACCGAGCAAGGGTTCGCAGCGGGATCCTTCGATCTCGTCGTCGCGAGCAATGCCCTGCACACAACGACCGACATCACTCAGGGGCTGCGCAACGCCGCCACGCTCCTGGACGACAACGGTCAGCTCGTCGCCCTTGAGCTGCACACCAACTCCTACGTCGCGACGTTGTTCGGCATCCTGGACTCCTTCTGGGATTCCTCCGACTCCGAACTGCGGCCGACCGGCGCGGCGCTGACCCGCGACCAGTGGCCGACAGTGCTGGAGCAAGCGGGCTTTTCCGCCAGCGCATTCCTGAGCGCACAGCCGGAACACGAGGGCGTTCCCGCATCGGTGATCGCGGCGGTCCGGGCCACGGGCGCTCAGCCTGACAGCGCGCCGCGGGACCAGGACGCAGACGGCGCAACCCCCCCGTGCCTGCTGATCGCTGAGAGCGGGGACAGCTCTGCCGACCGCCTGGGCGACTTCGTGGCAGCCGCCCTGACCGCCACGGGAGCACGCGAGGTGGTGCTCTCGGATCTCCAGCCGCAGACGGACTGGGCGGCTCTGCTGCCGGCCGCGGGGCCGGTCGATATCGTCTTGGTCACCGACGACGCCGAGCAGACGACGGTCGAGCAGACCACCGCGCGTGCCGCGCATGCCTGCGCCCAGCTGAGTGCCCTGGCAACCGCCTGTGCGCAGGCCGGCGGAGATCTTCACCCCACCCTGTGGCTGGTCGCGGGCACGACTGCCGACAGGCTGGACGCCCCGATGACCCATACCGGTGCGGCCCTGTGGGGCGCTACCCGCACTCTGGCCAACGAACAGCCGCTGCTGACCGTCCGCAGGATCCGTGTTGTCAGCGGGACCGAGGGGTCGGCACAGCAGGCGGCCGGTCACGTCGCGTACGAGATCACCCACCCCGATGCCGAAGACGAATGCGTGATCACTCCTCATGGGCGCTTCGCTGTGCGGGTGCAGGCGCTGCCGGAAACCCGGCAGACACGCGCCCACGGCGCCACTGAGAACTTTGCGCTGGCCGTCTACGGCGAAGCAGGCACCCCCCACAGGCTCGTCTGGCAGGACAGCAGCGTCCCCGCCCCAGGGCCGGGTGAGATCACCGTCCGCGTGCAGGCTGCGGCCCTCAACGGCCGTGACGCTCTCTTCGCCACGGGACGCCTGCTCCCGCCCCGTGGCGCACGTCCGGGCGACGTCCACCTCGGCTGCGAAGGCGCGGGGATCGTGACCGCCGTCGGAGACGACGTCACCGGCATCGTCCCAGGAGACCGGGTTGCCGGTATCACGCACGGCGGCTGGCTGGCCTCGCACATCAACCTGCGTGCCGACCGGGTGGTAAAGCTCCCCGAGCAGGTCACCTCCGCCGCGGCGGCAAGCCTTCTCATCGCTCAGCTGACCACGCACCATGTCCTGGGACACGTGGCCGGTCTGGGACCTGACGACAGTGTTCTCATCCTGGGCGGATCTGACGGGACTGGGCTGGCGGCCATTGATTTCGCCCGGCGCGCCGGGAGCCGCGTCATCGTCGGCGCCCCCACGCCGGCTCTGCGCGCCCTGCTGGATCTTCCGGGGGTCGACCACGTGGTGGACTCGGGTGCTCCCAGCTTCGCCGAGGAGGTCCGGCACGTCACCCAAGGCGGCGTCGACGTCATCCTCAATCTCAGCTCTCTCACTGCGGACCTGCGCCAGCGTGCGCTGGACCTCCTGGCGCCAGGGGGCCACTTCTTCGACGCCGGACCGCTCGTCGCGTCATCAACGACGCCGCTGGACCGCGACGTCACCGTTCACGCCATCGATGTCGTCGGCTGGTTCGAGCAACCCTCACTCACGGCAGATCGCTGCCTGCACGACCTGCAGAAGCTGATCGACAGCGGCGAATACCGCCCAGTGCCCCACATGCTCTACTCCGCCGACAAGGTATACGAAGCCATGGACGGCGTCCTGGCCGGTCAGGAGGCCGGGAAGACCGTCATCGCCCTCGACGACGGGGTCCTTATCGATCGCGCCCCCGAGCCGCCGGTGCTGGATCCCACGGCAACCTATCTGGTCGTCGGAGGTCTTGACGGCTTCGGAGCCGAGACCGCCCGGCACCTGGTCCGCCGGGGAGCGCGTCATCTCACGCTCGTCAGCCGACGTGGCACCGCACGCAACCAAGACGCCGCCGCCCTGGTCAGCAGCTTGAACGACCAGGGAGTCCAGGTGGACGCGCGCGCTGTCGACATCTCCGACCCGAAAACGGTCGACCAGCTCTTCCGCGACCTTGACGCAAGCGGACGCCGCCTCGCGGGGGTGATCCACGCTGCCATGGTCCTCGATGACGACGAGGTCACCGACCTGTCCGTCGAGCGCTACCTGACCGTCCTGAACCCCAAACTCACCGGAGCGCTTCTCCTCGACTCCCACACCCGCGAACGCGACCTCGACTTCTTCGCCATGTACTCGTCCTTCGCCGCGTTGCTGGGCAATAGGAGGCAAGCCTCGTACAGCGCCGCCAGCCTTACCTTGGAGAACATCGCGCGCCAGCGCAGGCACGACGGCCTGCCCGCCGCCGTCCTGCAGTTGGGCGCCATCTCCGACGCCGGATACGTGCTCCGCACCGGAATCACCTCAGTGATGAGCGATTACGGCATCCTGCCCATGACCTCGTCCCAAGCACTGGACCGCTTCGACATGCTGGTTCTCCACCCGGACACCACGGTCACCGCGGTCGTCGCCGAATCCCGGGGCCGTGAGCAGGCACTCATGGCCTTCCTCCCCACGGTTACCGCGCCCCGTACCGCCACGCTGGTCCACACGCCGGATGCCGGCGCTGACGACAGCCTCTTGCCGCGGCTGCGGGCCGCTGCCACCGCAGAGGAGGCCCGGCCGATACTGCTTGAGGCCCTCACTGCCTGGCTGGCCTCCGGTCTCCACACCACACCCGATCGCGTCGACGTCAGCCGCCGTATCGATCACCTCGGCGCCGACTCCCTCACCGCCACCGAACTCATCGGCCACATCCGCCGCCACACCGGTTGCGCGATCCCCGCCCCCGAAGTCATGAGCGCGTCTCTCACCAGCATCGCCGCCACCGTCCTCCAGCACCTGCGCCCCGAGAGCCAGTCCTGACAAACCCGCGTCAGGGTGCGTGCGAAATGGCCGCGACCCAGCAAGTGATCAAAGCCAATAGCTAAACCGCATGCCAGTTGTACAGAAAACGGATTCGGTAGCGAGGCAGGCCGAATCCGTTTTCTGGATAACCTGATGGGAGCAGCCTCTGCTCCTTGTGGCTACGAACGGGCAGATATCCCGGGAGAGAACAGATGCCGCTCACGACAGCCCTCGCTTTTCCGCCGTTCAGCAACCCTTACCCTCCGGGGATCCTCAGCACGCTGGCTCACACGAACGCGAGCGTGGCCGATGCTCTTGAGATGACAGACGAGAAGCTCGCGGAACTCGGCCAGCCACCCGTGACACACAGGCTCACCACCGAAGCTTCTGGACCGGCCCCCAGCCTGGAAGCGGAATACGTCCATAACCTGGTTGCGGCAACGCTTGTCCCGTACTCGGTATATGTGTCACTAGATCTGAAGGTTCAGCCGTCTATCCTTCTCGGACATGGCGCAGGCTTCAATGTCGGTAGTGTCATCACGGACCTCATGTCCATGGCAGAGACAATCGATGTTCTCCTTACGGGCTTCCTCGAAGCCAAAAGGCTTTCGCTGCGGGGCGGAATGCTCGCCCTCGCCGTCAACCAGCAGACCGCTTGGGCGCTGTGTCGGCAGATCTCGGAAGACGGCCTCTACGTCGGCATGATCAATGCCCCGAATCAAACGGTCGTATGCGGCCGATTCGGCGACCTGGACCTACTGGAGAGTCACGCGGAACGCAAGGGAATCCCCTGCAGGCGTCTCGCTGCCCTCCTCCCCATCCACACCCCTCTGTTCAAGCCGGCAGCCCTCCAGGCGATCCTTCGGCAAGAAGAGCGAACCGTGCAGCCCGTACTGCCCCCTCTGTACTTCAGTACCGAATGCCGACCCATCATCGAAACTGACACGGTCAGAAAAGCGTCACTCGCCATCTGGACCAAACCCGCGAACCTCATCGAATCCATCGCGGATCTTCAGGAGAACTTCGGTATCAACCACTTCATCGAAGTCAACACCACCCCGACACTCGCGCCAATGATCATCCAAAACGCGCAACCGGGCACACGAGTCGACGGCCCGCCACCCGGCATAACGGATGCCGCGGACGTACTCCCATTCCTCAACGGCGCTTAGTGGCCTCGATCTCGCATGACGGCTCGCCAGTCTCTCTGGCGGGCCGTTTCTGCGTTCGCGGTGGGTCCAGGGCCGGGGGCGGGCCAGGCGGGGTACCGGTGGTGCGGGAGGTGAAGCAGGTCAGCCGCATCGGGCGATCTCACCGCAGTCGCCGGCTCGGTCCGCCCCGGCCCGACCACCCGGTCACGGACCCTTCCCCAGAGCCGACGCCGCACGTGTGAAGTGCCTCACCACCGCAACGGCTACGGAGCAACGAGCTGCTGTATCTCCATAGTTGATAGCCTACGGCTATCAAGATCAGTCCAATACTATATTGGATGACAGCTTGCTTCAGGCCATACAGTCCTGTGCATGACCACCCAATCCGCATTAACGGCCCTGCCGTGTCCGGCTCCCCGGCAGGTGACGGTGCCCTCACGGCCCCGTGTGGGCCCTCAGCTGCTCCGCCTCGGCTCCGCCGCCTGTGGCGACCCTGAGGTCCGCGACTCCGTACGGATCAGCTTCGGCCGCATGCGGCAGACGGTTGCCGAGACCACCGGGCTCGACCCCGTGACGATCAATAAGTTCCCGGCCTTCGGGATGCTGCTCGACAACGGCGCCGCGCTCCAGGCCGCCGAGTCGGACGGCCCGTGGGCGGAAGGGGGACGGACTCGCATCCGTCCCGGTCTGCTCGACCACACCACGACCGGGAGCAGCCGATGAGCACGACCCGGGAGCACTCCGAGGCGCGGCTGCTGGTCCCCTCCCTGGTGTTCATCGCCCTGGTCGTGGCGGCAGTCGCCAGCCTCGGGGCGCCGCTCATCACCAGCGTGGCGACCGCGTTCGATGTCTCACTCGACAGCGCGCAGTGGACGCTGACCATCGCGCTCCTGAGCGGCGCGGTCGCCACGCCCATCCTCGGTCGGCTCGGAGCCGGCCCACACCGACGAGCCACGATTCTCACCACGCTGGCGGTCGTCGTCGTCGGCAGTGCGCTCACCGTGCTACCGCTGCCGTTCGCGTGGCTGCTGGTCGGTAGGGCCGCACAAGGCATCGGGCTCGGTCTGACGGCGCTGATGATGGGCGTGGCCCGCGACCATCTCCCCGAGGAGCGCAGCGGGTCCACCATCGCCCTGGTCTCGGTGGTCTCCATCATCGGGGTCGGCGTCGGCTACCCCCTCGCCGGCCTGCTCACCGAGTTCGGCGGGGTGCGCGCTGCCTACGGCCTCGGTCTGTTCGTCACTGCCATTGCCCTCCTGGCCGCTTGGCGCTCCATCCCCGTAGCCCCCGAAGGCCGCTCCGGCCACATGGACATGGCGGGCGCGCTTCTCTTGGCGGGTGGACTGTTCCTCGTCCTGTTCCTTGCCGGCCAGAAGAGCCTGTGGAGCCATCACCTCGCCCTGGCGGTGGTGCTCGCCATCGTTGCCGTGCTCTTGCTCTGCGTCTGGACCGTCTTCGAGCTGCGCGCCAAGACGCCCCTGGTCGATGTCCGGGCGCTCCGGCACCCGGCGGTCGCCGGAGCGAATGCCGCCATGTTCGTCGGTGCGATCGGCATGTACATCCTGCTCACGCTCATCTCCCGGTACGCGCAGACGCCGCACAGCGCCGGCTACGGCTTCGGGCTCACCACCTTCGTCGCCGGGCTGGTCCTCATCCCGTTCTCTGTGCTGGGGTTCATTGCCGGCAAGCTCACGCCTCGGATGCGCGAACGGGTCGACGCACCCTTGCTCTTGGCCGGCAGCGCTGTCGTCATCGGTGGCGGGTTCGTCCTCTTTGCTGCGGCCCGGTCGAACCTGGTCGAGCTGTTCGCAGCAATGAGTGTGCTGGGCTTCGGTGTGGGCAGCTTCTCGGCCGCTATGCCCGGCGTCATCCTGGCCGTCACCCCCAAAAGCGAGACGTCCAGTGCCATGAGCTTCAACTACGTCGTGCGCAGCGTCGGGTACTCGCTCGGCAGTGCCATCGGTGGCCTGGTCCTCGCCGCCGGCACTGACACCGGCCGTATCTTCCCGAACGACAGCGCCTACACCACGGCAGCGCTGGTCGGCATCGTCGCGATGGCGATCACGGCGATGACCAGCCTTGTCCTGGCCCGCCAGCGCTCGCCCGAGGCGGAACCGGCCGTCTCCCCGGCCGGCGCGCCGAGCCGGAGCCGGTCGAACCAATGACCGGCTCGCCGGAAGGCGCCGGCACGCGTAAGACCGAAAGGAACTACTGCTCAGGTTGAAGTCGAACTCGCCTTTGGGCTTTCGGCCAAGGCCGTGAAGCTCTCGCCGCCGGCGGCGGTGCCGGTCCTGAGCGGCTGGTGGGCGGTGAGCAGGGGGCAGGACCGACCGGTGGCCTGCGGGTGGCCGAGAGCCGGGCGAGGTACGCCGCTCCGGTGCCGGCGATCGCGACCACCGGCGGGCCCGCCCGGCGGGTCCCGGCGGTGGTCGCGATCGCCGGTCCGCGCAGCAGATCGAACAGGGCCCGTATCGGGCGCACACCGAGCCGGGCGCGGGCGTGCCCCCCACTGCTCGCCCGTGCGCTTCGGCAGCGGCTGCTGGACGCCAGAGCAGCCGTAGGTGTCGAACACCACGGCGTTGGTGCCGGTCTGGTTGTCGGCTCCGAAAGCGGGGGAGTCGAAGTCGTAGCAGACGCCGTTGGTCGGGTTGGTGACCTCGCCGTGAGTGCCGTCGGTCCGGTCGAAGGCGAATGCGCCGGTAGCCGCCTGGGCCCCCCGCCGCGAACCCCTGGGACTTGCTCTCCGCCATGCCCCTGGCACTCCCAAGGAGCTCAGAAGCCCCCGAGGACCGCAGGACAATCACTTACTCGTCGCAAGGTACTTGACGCGCAACTGAACCCATCGGACACGCCCTAAAGTCGGCTGCTCCAGATGACCTCGCGGTCCTCGTCCTCGGGACCTGCTGACGGCCCCAGCGGGTCTTCTCCGCCGCGCAGAGCGCTGATCCGTGTGCACAGCACAAACCCCGACCCACTTGTCGAGTGGAGGGCCACCACGAGATGCCGATCCCTCCAAGGCGAGGCAACTTCGGAGAAGTCCAGAATCTGCTGGGTTGCGTCGTCGCTCGCGGTGTGTAGCTCCATCGACTTGTAGTGAGTGACCAGTTGCATGGCGCGCACGCCTTCGAAGAGCAGGTCCAGACAGCGGGTATCCGTACTGTCCGGAGCAGCGCGAAGGAGTAGTTGGGAGTGTCCGACCCCGTAGCGCCAGACCGTGAAGGTGCGCTCAGAACGGAAGAGAACCTCAGAACTGGAGCCATCGTTCGATGGGATGGGCAACAGGACGACCTCCTCGAAACCATGGAACACCGACTTCGTTGCGCGCGCTGGGCCAGGCGGCAGGGCGTTGGGGCAGCCACGCGGCGGGTTGGGCATCGGGATTTCGGCTAGGGCCTGTCCGATGGGTCCTGGCCGGGCCCGCGACGCCTGGCACGGCACCTCGCGGCGTTGCCGAATCATCCCGATAGCTCCGCTATCG
>NZ_JBVHQM010000035.1:0-84907 GCF_055567415.1 Streptomyces sp. NPDC026575 | reverse complement strand
TCGCCTCCCTGCGCGCACAAGGCGACGGCGGCCTGGACCACTCCGCCCTCCTGCGCGGCGTCGAACGCCTCTCCGGACACACCACCGAAAGCTGAGTCATGGCGGCGCAGCGGATCCCCGCCATACGGGCGGCAGTCCAGATCATGAAGGACGAGGGCGTCGACATCGCCTTCGGCTGCCCCGGCGCCGCCCTCCACCCGCTGTACGCAGCGATGGAGGAGGTCGGCGGTATCGGGCATCTGCCGGTGCGCCGCGAAGAGGCGGCCGCACACATGGCGTACGGCTGGACCCGTACCAACGAGCGGGCCGGTGTCGCCGCGGTACCCGCGGGCCCGGGGGCGGCGCGGCTGGTCACCGGCCTGTACGCGGCCCAGCAGGACGCCGTCCCCCTGGTCTGCATCACCGGCCGGACGGAGACCGGCCCGCTGCGCCACACGGCGTTCCGGCCGCCGGATCTGCTCCGGCTGGCCGGTCCGGTCACCAAGCGCGCCGAGCGGATCGTGGATCCCGAGCGGATCCCGGGGGCCTTTCGCGAGGCCTTCCGCATCGCACGGGAGGGCCGCCCCGGACCGGTCCTGATCGATGTCCCGGCCGATCTGGCCGGGACGGAGATCGCGTATGACGCCGAGCGCGGCGCCGGGACCGGCCCGCGGCCCTCGGGGGCCGGATCCGTACGCGGTACGACGTCGCGCCTGCCCGCCCCGGCGGACCTCGGCGGCCCGCGTGCCCCGGTGTCCGGGGCCCTGGCGGAGATCGCCGGACTCTTCGGACCGGACCCGTACGTCATCAGCGGCTCGGCCGGCGGCTACGCCCGCAGCGGTCCTCCCGGCTGGGAGGTGCCCGCCGCGATCGGCGCCCGCAAGGCGCTGGACTCCCGGGGCGAGCCGGATGCCGAGGTCGTGGCGGTCGTCGACGGCCAGAGCCTGCCGTACATGGCCGAGGAGCTGGCGGCCGCGGTCCGGTACGAGGTGCCGTTCGTACTGATCATGCTCACCCCACTCGACCGCGAGGCCGACTTCACCGACCACGTGAAGCTCGCCGAGGCGTACGGCTGTGCGGGCCGCGACGTCCTCGATCCGGCGGAGCTGCGCTCGGCGGCCGAGTGGGCCCGCAAGGAAGCCGTCTCCACGCGGCGGCCGGTCCTCATCGAGGTCCGGGCCGCGTAGGGCTTCCCACCCGCTTCCGGGCGGTGGCCGCGCCGACACCTGTCCTGTCGCGCCCAGGCGCGGCCGCCGCCCGGAATACCCACCCGCACACCCACCCAGGTTTGTTTCAACAAACTGTTGACGTTTGGTCGGAGCTGTTCTTACGCTCCGACATGCGGAAGCCAACTTCCGCGCTCTCGTACGGAAGGTCACCATGTCGAAGCCCACGCTGACGGCGCGCTTTCTCACTACGGAGGCTGGCGCCCCCGTCGCCGACAACCAGAACTCCGCCACCGCCGGCGTCGGCGGCCCGATCATCCTCCAGGACCAGCATCTGCTGGAGAAGCTCGCGCGCTTCAACCGCGAGCGCATCCCGGAGCGTGTCGTGCACGCCCGTGGCTCCGGCGCGTACGGCTACTTCGAGGTGACCGACGACGTCACCGGCTTCACCCGGGCCGACTTCCTGAGCACCGTCGGCAAGCGGACCGAGACGTTCATCCGCTTCTCGACCGTCGCCGACAACCTCGGCGGCCCGGACGCGGCCCGCGACCCGCGCGGCTTCGCCCTGAAGTTCTACACCGAAGAGGGCAACTACGACCTCGTCGGCAACAACACCCCGGTGTTCTTCATCAAGGACCCGATCAAGTTCCCCGACTTCATCCACTCGCAGAAGCGCGACCCCTTCACGGGCAAGCAGGAGCCGGACAACGTCTGGGACTTCTGGGCGCACGCCCCGGAGGCCACCCACCAGATCACCTGGCTCATGGGCGACCGCGGCATCCCGGCGTCCTACCGCCACATGAACGGCTACGGCTCGCACACCTACCAGTGGACGAACGCCAAGGGCGAGGCATTCTTCGTCAAGTACCACTTCAAGACGAACCAGGGCATCCGCAGCCTGAGCAGCGAGCAGGGCGCCGAGCTGGCGGGCAAGGACCCCAACAGCCACCAGACCGACCTGCTGCAGTCCATCGAGCGGGGCGTGTACCCCTCCTGGACCCTGTACGTGCAGATCATGCCGGCGGCCGAGGCGGCGAACTACCGCTTCAACCCGTTCGACCTGACGAAGGTGTGGCCGCACGCCGACTACCCGCTGCAGCGGGTCGGCCGCCTGGTCCTGGACCGCAACCCCGACAACGTCTTCGCCGAGGTCGAGCAGTCGGCGTTCTCGCCGAACAACTTCGTGCCCGGCATCGGCCCGTCCCCGGACAAGATGCTCCAGGGCCGGCTGTTCGCCTACGCCGACGCGCACCGCTACCGGCTGGGCGTCAACCACACCCAGCTGCCGGTGAACGCCCCCAAGGCGACCACGGCCAACAACTACGGCCGGGACGGCCTCATGGCGGCCAACGGCTACGACCGGCACGCCAAGAACTACGAGCCGAACTCCTACGGCGGCCCGGTCCAGACGAACGAGGCGCTCTCCGCCCCGCTCGCCGTCTCCGGCTACACCGGCACCCACGAGGCCCCGGCGCACACCAAGGACGACGACTTCTTCCAGGCCGGTGAGCTCTACCGCCTGATGTCGGAGGACGAGAAGAAGCGCCTGGTGGACAACATCGCCGGCGGTCTCTCCCAGGTCGGCCGGGACGATGTGATCGAGAAGAACCTCGCGCACTTCCACGCCGCCGACCCTGACTACGGCAAGCGCGTCGAGGCCAAGGTCCGCGAGCTGCGCGAGGACTGATCCGCGCGCCACGAGCTGCGCCAGGGCTGACGGGAGGTCAGTTCCCTTGCGCATCCGTGCCGGCCGGCCCGTTGAGGGGTGGTCGGCCGGCACGGAGAGGTAGCGCGAGCTCCGCGGTATGCGGGGAGATCCCAGTGCGGTGGCCGTGCTCGCCCAATAGGGAGGGCGAGCCATCTCCCCCACCGCGGAGCCCGCCTCCTCCCCCACAGACTCCGTCCGGCGGTGCGATGTCCTGTCGCGCCCAACCCTCGCGCTGTCGGACGGGAACCACTGCACAGGGCCTGGAATCCGTACGGTCACGGATTCCGGGCCCTGTGCGTCGTGGGGCCGGTGCGTCGTCGGTCCTGTGTGTCGTCGGTCCTGTGCGTCGTCGGGGATGCGGTAGGACGCGGCGCGGTCCCGGCGTGCCCGGAGCGCCGGATGCCGGCGGTGTGCGCCCGCCGTGCGCCCCGCGTGCGCCCTTGGCTCCCCTCACCTTTCTCTCTGCGACCTGGCACTGTCACCGGAATTCGTCCCCCGGCGGCCGACTTTGGAGAGACGATGGGTCCGCAGCAGAATCGACCCGTCTGCCGTCCCAACCCGCCAGGAGCCGACCATGGCCGACAGCGTGCCGGTGCGGTGCCCCACGTGCCGCCGCGAGAACGCCTTCACCCCGCCCACCTTCCCGTGTGCCTGCGGTGCCCCGCTGACCATGCCCGTGCTCCGCGGCGGTGTGCCCGTCGAGATACTCCACCGCACCTGGCAGTCCTCCTGGGTCGAGGTGCGCTGCGAGGTCTGCGGCCGGCAGGACGAGTGGCCGGCGCCGGAGTACGGCTGCGCCTGCGGGACGGTCGTCCGGGTCCCGGTGGTCCCGGCGCCGACCCCGCCGCCGCCGAACTTCCCCTCGCCCGGCAGGCCCGTGCCCACGTCCGCACCGGCCTCGGCCACGGACACCGACACCCCGTGCGCCGTCCTGCGGCCCGCCTTCCGCCCGGTCACGATCCGGACGGCCCGCGACTGCGTCACCGCCGCCGAGCAGTATCTGAAGTGGCTGGGCTACGCCGATGTCGCCCGGACCCAGGAGCGCACCGCCTCCGGCGTGGATCTGCGCGGCACCGGCGTCGTCGCCCAGGTCGACCCCTCGACCCGCTCCACCAAGCTCCGCGAGATCGAATGCGTCTGGCTCAACGGCCTCAACGACTCGGCCATCGCGGTCTTCTTCTCCCTCGCCGGCTACGCCCGCGATGCCCGGGCCCGCGCCGACGATCTGCATATCCCGCTGTTCGTCATGGACCTCACGGGCACTCCGCAGCCGGTCAACGACCCGGCCGACGAACTGATCAAGTACGGCGCGACAGGACGGTGAAGCCCGCCCGCGGTCCCGCGTCGCACCGCCGCCGGTCCGCGGAGCCCCGTTGCGCCCTCGCCGGGCCTCCGGAAATCCGGTCGCCGCGCCGGGCGGAACCGGCGACACTGGCCCGGTGATCATCGACATACCCGCCGCCGCCGAACTTCCCGTGCTGCGCGACGTCGAACGGGCCGCCGGGGAGGCGTTCCGGGCGCTGGACATGGCCCCCGTCGCGGACGACGAGCCGCCCCCGTTGGCCCAGCTGGCCGAGTACCGGCGCGCCGGGCGGCTGCTGGCCGCATACGACGGCGGTCTGCCGGTCGGCTATCTGCTGTGGGAACCGGTCGACGGGGCCACCCATATCGAGCAGGTCTCGGTGCATCCGGACCACGCCCGCCGCGGCATCGGCCGCCGGCTCATCGACCGGGCGGAGCGGGCCGGCGGTCCGTTCGCGTTGACGCTGACCACGTTCACCGAGGTGCCGTGGAACGCGCCGTACTACGAGCGGATCGGCTTTCGAAGGCTGGCCGACGCCGAACTCACGCCCGGCCTGCGGGCCGTTCGCGCCCAGGAGGCGGCCCTCGGCCTGGATCGCTGGCCACGGGTGTGTATGCGGCGCGCGGCCGACCGGCCGGTGCCGGAGGACGGGACGAGGTGACGGCTGATCAGGTCGCCGGGGGTGCCGCCTATATTGGCGGGATGATCAACGCGAGTGCGCTCCGTGCCGCCTGTCTGGACTTCAACGGAGCGACCGAGGAGTTCCCCTTCCCGCGGCATCCGGACGTGTCGACCTTCAAGGTCGGCGGCAAGATCTTCGCGCTCTCCACGCTGACGGATCTGCCGCTGACCGTGAGCCTCAAGTGCGAGCCCGAGCTGGCCGAACGGCTGCGCGCGGCGCACCCTGAGGTGGTGCCGGGCTATCACCTCAACAAGCGGCACTGGAACACGGTGTCCCTGGACGGCTCCCTTACCGACCGGTTGGTCCTCGACATGATCGAGGACTCCTACGACCTCGTGGTGGCCTCGCTGCCCCGCGCCCAGCGGCTGCTGCTCGACTGGCCGGGAGAGCGGCAGCGCTGAGCGGCGGGTGGGCGGCGGCAGCGCTGAGCGGCAGCGCTGTGCGGCGGACTGGAGCGAGCGGCCGCGGGCGTGCTGGGGCGGAGGGCCCTGCGGGCGGACCCCAGCCGGCCCTGACCGGCCCTTACCCGGTCTTCAGCCCCAGGCCGTAGAACGTGACGTGGTAACCGCCCATGTAGGTGGCCTCGCCGCCGACTATCAGGTCGGCGGGCGTGCGCACCCCCACGGCCTGTGCCGTGGCCACCAGCGTCTCGGCCAGCGCCCGGCCCTTGGGCTCGCCGGGGCCGCCGGCGTCGATACGCCAACGCGGGTCATCGCCGTCCGGCCACAGCTCCCCGGTACCGGGATGCTCTGCGACCGTGCCCCATCCCAGGGCCGCCGGGTCCGCGGCGTCCGGCGCGAAGCAGCCCAGCGAGAGCCGGTCCTGGCAGGTGATGTCGAAGAGGATCGGGGCGCCGCCCTCGGCCAGCCGCCCGTAGACCGGCATGGCCAGGGACGTGCCGAGCGCGGTCGTCTCGGCCGGCAGGGTGTCCAGGAAGTCGGCGAGCGCCCTGGTCACCGTCTCCCAGCTCTGGGCGTACCAGCCGCCGGGGAAGCCCAGCCCCGCGTTGGACGGGTCGTTGCGGCTGCCGAAGAAGCCGGTGACGGAGTGCTCCTCGCCGACGCCCTGGCGCCAGAAGCAGTTCTCCACCGGGTCGGTGGGCTGGAGGATCAGCTCGGGGCCGGTCCTCGTGGCGCGGAGTTCCAGGGTGTCGGGCCGGTCGCGCCAGCGCACGAACGGGGTGCCCCACAGCGGCCCGGAGTCGTAGAACGGCCCCATTTCGCCGTAGCCGCCCATGATCGACGGCTGGCCGAGCGCCGCGGTCAGCTCCTCGCGCACCGCGCGGAAGGCGGCGGCCTGACTGACCGCGTCCGGCTCGGCGGGCCTTACCGGCACGGCGAGTTCGAGATACGTCCTGCTGCCGGCGTAGCGCTCCTCGATCGAGCCGACCGGGCGCAGCCGGGCGTCGCCCTCCGCGCGCCCCGTGCCGATGACCGGCCCCGCGCCGGAGTCCTGCCAGGTCCAGCCGAGCCCGGCGACCAGCGCCCGTGCCCCCTGCGGTGTCCAGTCGCCGGTGTCCGCGCCCCTGAGCCGCCGCGCCAGCTCCGCCACGCTCTCGGTCATCGTCTCGTCCCCGCTTCCCCGTGGTTCGTGCCCAGCGGCGCTTTCCCGCTGTCCGTGCACCCCTTCATCTTGCCGGGTGGGTCTGACAATCGATCGCGGCGGCCTGCCGTCCGGCCGTCCGCGCCCACGGGCCGCGCAGAGAACCGGCCGCGGGGGTGGCCGCGGGGTGGCCGCGGCGCATGCGGACGACCGGATCCTGGCGTGGCGGTGGTGGAGCCCGGCCGAGCCGGCCGGGACCGCGGACGCCCTGTGGCCTCCGCGGCTGCCCGGTCTGCTGGCCCCGTGGCGCGGCCGGGCCGCGGGCCCCGGGCCGGTCGATCTGGGCTACGTGCCGAAACCGGCGGTGCGGTGAACCGGCGCACCGCACCGCCCGCGCCTCATCGCGGTACCCTCCCCAGCTCCTCGGCGAGCCGCTCGCGCAGCTCGACCTTGCGCACCTTGCCGCTGACGGTCATCGGGAACGCGTCGAGGATCTCCAGGTACCGCGGCACCTTGTAGTGGGCGAGCCGGGAGCGGCAGTAGCGGGCCAACTCGTCGCGGGTGAGGGAGTCCTCGGGGTCGCGGAGGATCACACAGGCGGCGATCTCCTCGCCGTATTTGCCGTCGGGGACGCCGACGACCTGGACGTCGGCGATCTTGGGATGGGAGTAGAGGAACTCCTCGATCTCGCGCGGGTAGACGTTCTCGCCGCCCCTGATGATCATGTCCTTGATGCGGCCGACAATCCGGACGTAGCCGTCGTCGTTCATCACCGCGAGGTCGCCGGTGTGCATCCAGCGCGCGGCGTCGATGACCTCGGCGGTGCGCTCGGCCTCCTCCCAGTAGCCGAGCATCACGCTGTAGCCGCGGGTGCACAGCTCGCCGGGCGTGCCGCGGGGCACGGTCACCCCGCTCGCCGGGTCGACCACCTTGACCTCGATGTGCGGCAGCACCCGTCCGACCGTGGCGGTGCGGTGCTCCAGGTCGTCGTCGCGGCGGGTCTGGGTGGACACCGGCGAGGTCTCGGTCATGCCGTAGCAGATGGACACCTCGGCCATGTGCATCTCGCCGACCACCCGCTTCATCACCTCCTCCGGGCACGGCGAGCCCGCCATGATGCCCGTGCGGAGCGAGGAGAGGTCGTAGGAGCCGAAGTCGGGGTGGTTGAGCTCGGCGATGAACATGGTGGGGACGCCGTAGAGGGAGGTGCAGCGCTCGTCCTGGACGGTCCGCAGGGTGGTGGCGGCGTCGAAGGCCGGGGCCGGGATGACGATGCAGGCGCCGTGCGAGGTGATGCCGAGGTTGCCCATCACCATGCCGAAGCAGTGGTAGAAGGGCACCGGCAGGCACACCCGGTCGTGCTCGGTGTAGGCGAGGGTCTCGGCGACCCAGTAGCCGTTGTTGAGGATGTTGTGGTGCGAGAGGGTGGCGCCCTTGGGGAAGCCGGTGGTGCCCGAGGTGTACTGGATGTTGACCGGGTCGTCGGCGGTCAGGGTCCGTTCGCACTCGGCGAGCCGGGTGTGCGGGACGGCCGCGCCGGCGGCCAGCAGCCCGCCCCAGGTCGGGTCGCCGATGTAGACCACATCGCGCAGGGCCGGGCTCTCGGCGCGCACCTGCTCGATCATCCGGCGGTAGTCGCTGGTCTTGTGGTGGATCGCGGAGACCAGGACGGTGATACCGGCCTGCTGGAGGACGTAGGCCAACTCGTGCACCCGGTATGCCGGGTTGACGTTGACGAGGATCGCGCCGATCTTGGCGGCGGCGTACTGGACGAGGACCCATTCGGCGCAGTTGGGCGCCCAGATACCGACCCGGTCGCCCTTGCCGACCCCCTTGGCGAGCAGGCCGAGGGCCACCTCGTCGACGGCGCGGCCCAGTTCGGTATAGGTCCAGCGGCGGCCGCTCGCCACCTCCACCAGCGCCTCGCGCTCGCCGAACCGGGCGATGGTGCGGGCCAGGTCGGCGCCGATGGTGTGCCCCAGCAGCGGCCGCTCGGCGGCCCCGCTGGCGTACGACAGCTCCTGGTGCGACGGGCTCATCGGTGCTTCTCCTCCAAGTACTCGGCACTGCCGTCGCCCTGCGCGGTGCGCTCGCGCGGTTCGATACGGCGGATCTGTCCGGGACGGTCTTCGGCAGGTCGGCGAACTCCAGCCGCCGGATGCGCTTGTTGGGGGGCCAGGACTTCACGGATGCTCAGTTGACTCCCCGGTCACGGCCGGCCCAGTACGGCTGGCGGAGCTTGAACTTCTGGATTTTGCCGGTGGCGGTGCGGGGGATCGTGTCGCGGAACTCGACCGACGTGGGTGCCTTGTAACCGGCCAGGCGCTGCTTGCAGTGGGCGATGATGTCGGGCTCCTGCGCCGTCGCGCCCTCGGCGAGGACCACGAGGGCCTTGATGGTCTCGCCCCATTTCTCGTGCGGCACGCCGATGACGGCGACCTCGGCGACCGCCGGGTGGCTGAAGATGGTGTCTTCCACCTCGATGGACGACACGTTCTCACCGCCGGTGATGATCACGTCCTTCTTGCGGTCCGAGATCGTGAGGTGGCCGTCGGCGTCGTCCAGGGTGCCGCCGTCGCCGGTGTGGAACCAGCCGTCCTCAAGGGCCTCCTGGGTCTCCTCCGGCTTTTCCCAGTACCCGTCGAGCACCGTGTTCGAGCGGGCCAGGACCTCACCGGACTCGGAGACCCGCAGCTTCACCCCGAGTCCGGGCAGTCCGGCGCGGGACAGCTTGCGCGCCCGTTCCTCGGCGGGAAGGTCCGCGTCGGCCGGTCGGGTGCGGTTGAAGGTGAGGAAGGGGGAGGTCTCGGTGAGGCCGTAGAGCTGGGTGAACTCCCAGCCGAGTTCCTCCTCCACGCGTTGGATGGTCCTGGTCGGAGGCGGAGCTCCCGCGCAGACGATGCGCACACGGTCGCGGCCCGGGATCTCGCCCGCCCACGACGCCGCCGCGTCGAGCACCATGTTCCACACGGCCGGCGCGCCGCACATGAGCGTGACGCCGTGCTCGTCGACCCGCCGCAGGATCTCCGTACCGTCGACCTTGCGCAGCACCACCTGCTTCGCGCCCAGGCCCGCCATCACGTACGGCATGCCCCAGCCGTTGCAGTGGAACATCGGCAGCGTGTGCAGGTACACATCGCGCTCCCACGCCCGCGTGTGCAGGCCGAAGGTCAGGCCGTTGACCCAGATGTTGCGGTGGGTCAGCTGCACGCCCTTGGGCCGGGCGGTCGTGCCCGAGGTGTAGTTGATGGTCGCGGTGGCGTCCTCGTCCGGGTGGGACCAAGGACGCGGCTCGACGCCGAACCGCATCAGCTCGGTGTCGGTCTGCTCGCCGAGGACGAAGCGGTGGCGCGCCTTGACGCCGGAGAGGGCGTCGTCCAGTTCGGAGTCGACGAGGAGGACCGAGGCGCCGCTCTGCCGGACCACGTAGTCGACTTCGTCGGGCTTGAGGCGGAAGTTCACCGGCACGCAGATGCGGCCGCTCATGGGCACCGCGAACAGCAACTCCAGCAGGCGCGCGGAGTTGTGGCCGACCACCGCCACGCGCTCGCCCTCACCGATCCCGAGCGCATCCAGACCGGCCTGCCACGCACGTACCCGTTCCCCGAACCGCCCGTACGTCGACACGGGGACCGGTCGCGCGGGCTGATACGGCTCGTCGATCACTCCTGGGCTGTCGCGGAAGCCCAGTTCGGCGCGGTCGAGGAAGTCCGCGATCGTCATCGGTGTCCGCATGCGTTCTCTCCTGTATCCGGAACAACCACGTCTGGAAGGTGGAAGGTGGAGTCTGGAATGGGGAGTCTGTCAGTTGCCGCAGCCGCCAGCAGGTGAAACGTCGGCTTCCGCGTCGGTCAGAGGTCAGACGGTCCCCGAATGGGCGGAAGCGGAGGTTTCTGCGGGCGGCTCGGGTCGGTGGCGGAGGGTTCGCCGGACGATGCGGTGCAGGTGTGCGCGGCGCTGTCCCGGCTTCGGCCGGCCAGCGGTCCGCCGGGGCGTTCGGCGCCCCTCGGGGGTGTCTTTGCCCCCGCGTGCGGTGGGCCGGCCCTCCTCCAGGCCGGCCCCGCCGCGACGTCCTACTTGTCGGCGGTCAGCGTGCCCGCCGCGCCCCAGCTGTCGGTGGGCACCTCCTGGATCCAGACCTGCACGGTCTCGGCGGGAATCTTGTACGCGTCCACGAACGCGTCGGTGATCTGCTTGACCAGCTCCCGCTTCAGCTCGACGCTGCGCGGACCCTGCTGGACGGTGACGATCGGCATGGCTGAACTCCCTTTTCGGACAAGGACTTCCGGTGCTTGACCGGCATGTCCATCAGTCCATCGCGAACCCGGCGCGGGACCAAGAAGCGGATCGCGCACACAGCGATCACCGATCGCGATCGAGCGGTCGAGCGGTCGGGGGGCGGGTCCTGCGGGGCTGTGATCCCACGGCCCCGCGGTCCCGCGGTCCCGCGGTCCCGCGGCCTTGCGAACAGGCCCGGCCCCGGCTGATCCGGCCTTCAGCGGGCGCCCTGGGCGCGGTCCGTCCCCGCGCAGGCCCGCAGCAGCAGGTCCAGCCCGGAGGGCGGATCGCTGCGGCGCACCGCCAGGTAGGTCGTGAGCTCCATGCCCGGGTTGCGGAACGGGAGGAAGGCGACCCTGGGGATGCTCAGCCGGGCGGCGTGCGAGGCGTAGACGACGGTCCACAGGCCGTGCTCCGGGCCGCCGGGCGCGCCGATCGCGGTGAGGGTGTCGTCCAGGGACCCGTACCGGGGGCCCGGTACGGGGACGAAGCCGGCCTCGTGGCAGGCGTTGACGACCAGGTCGACCAGGGCACGGTTGTTGCGCCGCTCGGTCAGCACCAGCGGGACGGCCGCCAAGTCGGTGAGCGCGATCGTGCCGGGCCGGGCGGCGAGCGGGTGGCGGGCCGGGACGACCGCGACCAGCGGGTCCTGCCACAGCGGGACGAAGCTCAGGCCCTCGCGGCCGGCGCCGTCCGGATCGCCGCGCAGGAACGCCGCGTCCAACTCGCGGGCGGCCACCTGGTCGAGCCGCTGCCGGGCCCGTGCGGACACCAGCTCCACCCCGACCTCCGGGGCGAGACCGGCAAGGGTGTCGAGCACCCGGTCCAGATGGGCGCCCAGGCCCGTGCTCGTCCCCAGGCGCAGGGTGCGGGCGCGGCCGGCGGTCAGTTCCACCACGACGGCACGGGCCCGCTCCTCGGCGGCCAGCAGCGCCCGCGCCTCGGGCAGGAACCGCTCGCCGACGGGCGTCAGCCGCACCTGGCGCGAGGAGCGGTCGAACAGCTCGGTCTGCAACTCGCGCTCCAGCCGGCGGATCTGCTGACTCACCGCCGACTGCACGATGTGCAGCCGCTCCGCCGCCCGCCCGAAGTGCAGTTCCTGTGCGACCGTGACGAAGTACCGCACCTGCCGCAGCTCCACGCCCTCCCCTTCCCGGCCGGCTCTTCCAGCTGGTCAATTCGGTTGCCGCAGGTCCCGCGGCCTCGCCATCATGCCCCCATGATCGATGCCCGCGCACTCTCCGAGAAGCCGGTCCTCATAGGTGACCGGATCCGGCTCGCGCCGCTCGCCCCCCGGCATGCGGACGCCTTCCACGCCACCTTCCTGGACGCCGAGACCCGCCGGCTGACCGGCACGCACCGCGACTGGACGCTGGCTGAGCTTCAGGACTGGTGCGCCGGGGCCGCGGAGCGCGCGGACCGCCTCGATCTGGCCATCGAGGACCGGGAGACCGGTGCGTACCTGGGCGACCTCGCGCTGAGCCAGATCGACCGGGACAACGCGCTCGGCAGCTTCCGTATCGCCCTCGCCGCGGAGGCCACCGGCCGCGGCCTCGGCAGCGAGGCGACCCGTCTGCTCCTGGACTACGCCTTCGAGCGCGTCGGCCTGCACCGCGTCCAGCTGGAGGTCTTCGCCTTCAACACGCGGGCCCAGCAGGCGTACGAGAAGTGCGGCTTCGCGGTGGAGGGCCGGATGCGCGAGGCGCTCCACTGGGACGGCGAATGGCACGACGTGCTGGTGATGGCGGCACTGGCGCCGCGGCCCTAAGGGCTGTCCTCGCCGGGCGGCCGCTCGCCGGGCAACCGGTTTCCCGGCGGGCGGCCGCACGGGCCCTGGTCCTCGTGCGGCGCGAGCCTCCTGCGGCGCGCCGTCGGCGGATCAGCGGTTCTCCCCCGTGAACGGCAGCCACTCGGTCTCCAGCGCCGCGTCCAGCCGGCGGACCGCGTCCGGGGTGTGCTCGGTGGCCAGACCGGCGTGCACGAACCGCCGCAGCGGGCTGCCGCCCAGGTAGCAGGCGGCCAACTCCCTGACGTCCAGGGCGAGATCGGGGGCGTCGGCGGTGGCGGTCCAGGTCGTGGCGCGGCCCGGTCCCGCGGTCAGCCGGAAGCGGCCGGCGTTGGCGGGCAGCTCGGCGTCGGCGAGGTCGATGACCAGGTCGACGGGGGACGCCCAGGAGCGGGCGGTCAGGGCGGCGCGGACGTCCACCAGCCGGACCCACAGGGACGGTTCCTGGCCGGTGACGCGTACCTGGTCGCGGTCGGCGACGAGGTGGAGCAGCGGGTCGTCGGCGGGGCGGGCGTCGATCTGCACCTTCGTGGTGAGGTCGATGGAGCACAGGTAGGACCACAGGGCCGCGGCGGCCGGTGCGCTCTCCGCTTCCAGCTCGTCGACACGGACCGCCCCGGGACGGTTGTCCCCCGGCCCGCGGGTGCGGTAGACCGCGTAGCCGCCGGGCACCTCTCCGGGCGCGCCCAGCACGACCACCCGCAGGGCGCCGAAGCCGTCCAGGTCCTCGGCGCCGCGGGCGCCGTCGAGGTCCAGCACCTCGTTGCGCCACCACGTGCGGTCGCGGGTGAACCGGCCGGCGCGGTGGGGCAGGGTCGCGTCATAGCGCGGCGCGAGCACCTCGGCCGCCTCGGCCGGGTCGATCAGCCGCAGCGGGCGGGCGTCGGGCGCGAGGCGCAGCGCCAGAGGCCGGGACGAGTCGATCTCGACGGAGTACGCCTCGGTCGCGGCGCCGAAGCCGAAGCGGCCGTAGATGGCGCTCTCGGACGCCCAGAGGCAGGCGATCGGCCGGCCCTCGTCGGCGCAGCGGCGCCAGAGCCCGGCCAGCATCGAGGTGAGCACGCCGCGGCGGCGGTGCGTGGGCGCGACGGAGACGAAGTCGACCGCTGCGCAGGGGAGTCGACCGCCGGGGACGGAGAGGGTCAGGCGGTGCGCACCGGCCATGCCCGCCAGCGACCCGCCGTCGTACGCCCCGACCCGGGCGCACTCCCGCAGCAGGTCGTGGTGGTGCCGGCGGGTCTTGTCGGCCGGCTTCAAGTGGAAGGCGAGGTAGGCCAGGTCCAGGGCCTGGTCGAGGTCGGACTCGGGGATGTCCCGGATGTCCGTGGCGGCGTGGGGGTGGTCGTCACTGGTCACCGGGGGACGCTAACCCGGTGCGCCGGGAGGTTCATCCGGTTTTTTCACGTCCCTCCCCCGCCCCGGGCGACCTGGCCGTAGCGGAGGTCGTGGGTGGCTTCCGGGGAGGTCATCCGCAGTACGCCGGCCGCCTCGTCCTCCACCGCGGCCCGCTCGGGGCGGGTGAGCGTGTCGAAGGGCTCGACGGTCAGCCATGCGGTGTCGCCCGCCGTGTCGATCCGCCACAGCCCGCGGATGGTGCCGTCGACGAGGAGGACGCGGTAGGCCACATTGCGGTCCCAGGTGCGGCCCTGGTACTCGGGGGCGAGGATGCGGGTGCGGTCGGCGTGCGAGAGCGCGACGTTGTCGAACTCCGGCAGGAAGCGGACCGGCGCCTCGGTGTCCGGGTCCGGCAGCGGTGCGTCGGGCAGGTCGAGGAGTTCGACGCCGTGCTCGTCGCGGAAGGTGCGCAGACGCGGCCGCAGCGGTTCGATCACCTCGCGGAGCCGGGTCAGTCCGCACCAGGTCTGGATGTCCTTGACGGAGGCCGGGCCGAATGCGGCGAGGTAGCGCAGGAGGACGGCGGGCAGGTCCCGTTGCGGATCGGGGTCGGCGGGCGCCGGTCCCGGCGCGGTGGCCAGCCAGTGGTCGAGGGTGGTGTGCGCCGCCCGGCCGGCCTGCCCCCACAGACCGCGCGGGGTGACCTGGACCAGGGGGAGCAGTTGGCGGGCGGCGGTGGCCAGCGACCGGCCCTCGTGCCCCGGCCACTCCTCCCGGAGCCGCTCCCCCAGCTCCTGGAACGTCAGCGGCTGCCGCTCGACGAGCGTGCGGGCGAGGCCCGCCAGCCGGTCCAGGTCGACGCCGGCCAGCTGCCGGGCGAAGTTGCCGCGCAGGACCCGGTCGTGCACGGGCTGGTGGAGCGGGCGCAGCAGCCGGGCGTCGCGGGCGCTGAGCAGGTGGATGGTGGAGCGCATCGCGGAGATGCGGACGGCCTGCCGGGTCTGGAGGAGGTCGGACAGCTGCTGCGGCCGGAAGCCGGCCAGCCGGGCGGCCAGTGCGTGGTACGGCGGGCGCGGCGCCTGAGCCTGGAGTCCGAGCAGCCGCTCCACGGCGTCGAGCACCCCCATCTCGCTGCGGCGGAGCAGGAGTTGGCGGTCCAGGGTGGCCCGGCCGAGGGCGCGGGCGGTGAGCAGGGGGGAGGTGCGACGCTGCGTCATGACGACGAAGGTAACGGCCCTTGCGGACAGGTACCGTCCGCAAGGGGGCGTTGGCTGGGGGAGCGTCGCAGGCCCACGGAGAGCGCAGAGACACCCCCTGAGGCCCTCAGGCCACCGACCCGATCCGCCCCACCGGCCGGGCCGTGTCGTGGTGGATGGGAGTGTGGGCGCCGGTCAGCGGAGCGCCGGTGCCGCCGCGGCGGTTGGCGACGATCTCGGCGGCGATGGACAGGGCGGTCTCCTCGGGGGTGCGCGCGCCGAGGTCGAGTCCTATGGGCGAGCGCAGGCGGTTGACCTCCAGCTCGCTCAGGCCGACGTCGCGCAGCCGCTGCTGACGGTCGAGGTGGGTGCGGCGCGAGCCCATGGCGCCGACGTAGGCGACCGGAAGTCTGAGGGCGCGCTCCAGCAGGGGGACGTCGAACTTGGCGTCGTGGGTGAGCACGCACAGCACCGTACGGGCGTCGAGTTCCTGCGAGTCCAGATAGCGGTGCGGCCAGTCGACGACGATCTCGTCGGCGTCCGGGAAGCGGGTCCGGGTGGCGAAGACGGGCCGGGCGTCGCAGACCGTGACGTGGTAGTTGAGGAACTTGCCGACCTTGACCAGGGCGGAGGCGAAGTCGATGGCGCCGAAGACGATCATCCGGGGCGCGGGCACGGAGGATTCGACGAGGAGGACGACGGGGCTGCCGCAGCGCGATCCCTCGGCGCCGATCTCCAGGGTGGTGGTGCGCCCGGCGTCGAGCAGGGCGCGGGTCTCCTCGACCACGGTGTGGTCGAGCCCCGGGTGGCCGCCCAGGGTGCCGGTGTGGCCGCCGTCGGGGCGGACGAGCAGGGCTCGGCCGAGCAGCTCGGCGGGGCCCTGGACGACCCGGGCGAGCGCGGCCGCCTCCCCCGACGCGGCGGCGGCCAGCGCGGCGGCGAGCGGGTCGGCGGTGCCGTCCACCGGCTTGCCCGCGCCGCCGCTGTCGCCTGCGGGGCGCGGGACGCTCGCGCGTACCGGCTGGACGAGGATGTCGATGATGCCGCCGCAGGTCAGGCCGACGGCGAAGGCATCCTCGTCGCTGTACCCGAAGCGCTCCAGAACCGGCTCACCGGTCCGCAGCGCTTCCTGGCACAGTTCGTAGACCGCGCCCTCCACGCATCCTCCGGAGACCGACCCGATCGCCGTACCGTCGGCGTCGACGGCGAGGGCGGCTCCGGGCTGGCGGGGTGCGCTGCCGTTGGTGGCCACCACGGTGGCCACCGCGAACTCGCGGCCCTGCTCGACCCACCGGTGCAGCTCTTCGGCGATGTCCAGCATGTCGGTCTCCTTACGGATTACGGATGGGTGGAGGGGCGGGTCAGTGGTGCACTCCCAGCCAGCTCTCGATCGGGTTGAGCGAGAAGTAGGCCAGGAACACCAGGGAGAGCACCCACATCAGCCAGCCGGGCTCGCGCCACTTGCCCTGGACGGCCTTGATCGCGACATGCGCGATGACGCCGGCCGCGATGCCCGCGGTGATGGAGTACGTGAACGGCATCAGGACCGTCGTCAGGAACACCGGGATGGAGGTCGCCGGGTCGTCCCAGTTGATGTGCTTGGCGTTGGTCAGCATCATCGAGCCGATCACCACCAGAGCGGCGGCCGCCACCTGAGTGGGGATGACCTGCGCCAATGGGGTGAAGAACAGGCAGAGCGCGAAGCCCAGACCGGTGATGACGCTGGCGAAGCCGGTGCGCGCGCCGTCGCCGACGCCCGCGGTGGACTCGACGAACACGGTCTGGCCCGAGGCGCCGGTCAGACCGCCGACCATACCGCCGGCGCCGTCGATGGCCAGGGCCTTGTTCAGGCCCGGCATCTTGCCGTCCTTGTCGGCGAGGTTGGCCTGCTGGCCGATGCCGATGATCGTGCCCATGGCGTCGAAGAAGCCGGCCAGCACCAGCGTAAAGACGATGACGCCGATGGTGATCCCGCCGACGTTGCCCAGGCCGCTGAAGGAGACATGGCCCAGCAGTCCGAAGTCGGGGGTGGAGACGACGGAACCGGAGATCACCGGGGCGTTGCGGCCGCCCCAGTCCTTGACGCTCAGCCCGGCGAACTGGTGGACGAGCGCGGCGAAGACCGTACCGCCGACGATGCCGATGAGGATCGCGCCGGGGACCTTGCGGACCTGCAGCAGGAAGATCAGCAGGACGGTGAAGGCGAAGCACAGCACGGGCCAGCCGGTGAGCATGTCGGCGGTGCCGAGCTGGATCGGCTTGGCACCGGCGAGGCCGCCCGGGCCGGGCATGGAGGTGACGAAGCCCGCCTGGACCAGGCCGATCAGGCAGACGAACAGGCCGATGCCCATCGTGATCGCGTGCTTGAGCGGCAAGGGGATGGCGTTCATGATCAGTTCACGCAGGCCGGTGACGACCAGCAGTACGATCACGCCGCCGTAGATGATGCACATCGCCCAGGCGTTGTCCCAGGTCATCTGCGGGGCGACCTGGAACGACATCACCGCGGAGACGCTGAGGCCGGCGGCGAGCGCCAGGGGCACATTGCCCAGGATGCCCATGACGATCGTGGTGACGGCGGCGGCCAGCGCGGTCGCCGTGGTCACCTGGTCGGCGTTGAGCGTGGCGCCGGTGATGTCCTTGGTCGTGGTCAGGATGACCGGGTTGAGGAGGACGATGTACGCCATCGCCATGAAGGTGGTGACTCCGCCACGCACCTCGCGGCCGACGGTGGATCCTCTGTCGGAGATGTGGAAGTACCGGTCGAGCCAGGACCGGCCGGCGGGCTGACGCGAGCCTTCGCCCGCGTCTTCCGCCGTGGTCCTCGGCTCAGTGGACTGCTGGGTCATGGTGCCTAACTCCCAAGGTTCACAGGGGCACTCGCGAGGGGGGATGCGAGATTTGGGATGGATCTGAGGCTGCACGACCCGGGGGACGGCCCGAGACGAACGGGTGCTGGCTGGTGGGGACAGCAGCGACTGCGTGGTGCGGGGTGGGGCTCCGGGCGGTACGCGGAGGAGGACGGACAGGGACACCCCTGACGTGCACCGCCCGGAGGCCGGGGTCCGGGGGGATCGCCCCCCGGACAGCTCTTATGTGCCGGTGAGGTGTTCGGGACGCACCGGCGTCTTGTTGAGCTCCAGCCCGGTCGCGTTCCGGATCGCCGCGAGGACGGCCGGGGTGGACGACAGGGTCGGGGCCTCGCCGATGCCGCGCAGCCCGTAGGGGGCGTGCTCGTCGGCGAGTTCGAGCACATCGACCGGGATGGTCGGGGTGTCGAGAATCGTGGGGATCAGGTAGTCCGTGAAGGAGGGGTTGCGCACCTTCGCGGTCTTGGGGTCGACGATGATCTCCTCCATGACCGCCACGCCCAGGCCCTGGGTGGTACCACCCTGGATCTGGCCGACGACGGACAGCGGGTTGAGCGCCTTGCCGACGTCCTGGGCGACGGCCAGCTCGATGACCTTGACCAGGCCGAGCTCGGTGTCCACCTCCACGACCGCGCGGTGGGCCGCGAAGGAGTACTGGACGTGGCCGTTGCCCTGGCCGGTGACCAGGTCGAATGCCTCGGTGGGCCGGTGGCGCCACTCGGCCTCGATCTCGACGCTCTCGCCTTCGAGCACGTCCACCAGGTCGGCCAGGACCTCGCCGCCGTCGGTGACGACCTTGCCGCCCTCCAGGAGGAGTTCGGCGGTGGCCCACGCCGGGTGGTAGGTGCCCATCTTGCGGCGGCCGATCTCCAGGACCTTCTCGCGGACCAGCTCGCAGGAGTGCTTGACGGCACCGCCGGTGACGTAGGTCTGACGCGACGCGGACGTCGAACCGGCGCTGCCCACCTGGGTGTCGGCGGGGTGGATCGTCACCTGCGTGACGCCCAGCTCCGTGCGGGCGATCTGCGCGTGGACGGTGACACCGCCCTGGCCGACCTCCGCCATCGCGGTGTGCACGGTGGCGACCGGCTCACCGCCGATGACCTCCATGCGCACCTTGGCGGTGGAGTAGTCGTCGAAGCCCTCGGAGAAGCCGACGTTCTTGATGCCGACCGCGTAGCCGACGCCGCGTACGACGCCCTCGCCGTGGGTGGTGTTGGACAGGCCGCCGGGCAGCTGGCGGACGTCGGCGCCCTCGCTGGACTCCCACTGGCGCTCGGGCGGCAGCGGGCGGGCCTTGACGCGGCGCAGGATCTCGGCGACCGGGGCCGGCGAGTCGACCGGCTGCCCGGTGGGCATGATCGTGCCCTGCTCCATGGCGTTGAGCTGGCGCAGCTCGACCGGGTCCATGTCCAGCTTGGCGGCGAGCTTGTCCATCTGCGCCTCGTAGGCGAAGCACGCCTGGACCGCGCCGAAGCCGCGCATCGCGCCGCAGGGCGGGTTGTTGGTGTAGAGCGCGACGGCCTCGATGTCGACGTCGTCGATCACGTACGGGCCGACCGCCAGCGAGGCGGCGTTGCCGACCACGGCCGGGGACGCGGAGGCGTAGGCACCGCCGTCCAGCACGATCCGGCACTTCATGTGCGTGATCTTGCCGTCCTTGGTGGCGCCGTGCTCGTACCAGAGCTTCGCCGGGTGCCGGTGGACGTGCCCGAAGAAGGACTCGAAGCGGTTGTAGACGATCTTGACCGGCTTGTTCGTGCGCAGTGCGAGCAGGCAGGCGTGGATCTGCATCGACAGGTCCTCGCGGCCGCCGAACGCGCCGCCGACGCCGGAGAGCGTCATCCGCACCTTGTCCTCGGGCAGGCCGAGGACCGGGGCGATCTGGCGCAGATCGGAGTGCAGCCACTGGGTGGCGACGTAGAGGTCCACCCCGCCGTCCTCGGCGGGCACCGCGAGGCCGGACTCCGGGCCGAGGAATGCCTGGTCCTGCATGCCGAAGACATACTCGCCGGAGACGATGACATCGGCCTTCTTGGCGGCCTCGTCGGCGCTGCCGCGGATGATCGGCTGACGGTGGACGATGTTGGGGTGCGGGACGTGCCCGGCGTGGTGGTCGTCGCGGCCCTCGTGGAGCAGCGGCGCGCCCTCGGCGGTCGCGGATGCCTCGTCGGTGACGACGGGCAGCTCCCTGTACTCGATCTTGATCTTGGCGGCCGCGCGGCGCGCCGTCTCCGGGTGGTCGGCCGCGACGAGGGCCACCGGCTCACCGTGGTGGCGGACCCTGCCGTGCGCGAGCACCGGGGTGTCCTGGATCTCCAGGCCGTAGTTCTTGATCGAGGTCGGCAGGTCGTCGTACGTCAGGACCGCGTAGACGCCGGACTGGGCGAGCGCCTCGGAGGTGTCGATGGAGACGATCTCGGCGTGCGCGACGGTGGAGCGGAGCGTGAAGCCCCACAGCATGTCCTCGTGCCACATGTCCGAGGAGTACGCGAACTCGCCGGTGACCTTCAGGGTGCCGTCGGGGCGCAGCGTCGACTCGCCGATGCCGCCCTTGGTCTGGGAGCCCTGGGTGATCTTGGTGGGGGTACCGGTCGCCGGAGCGGTGGCGACCCGTGGATTCACAGCCATGGTCAGACCGCCTCTTCGTGACGGTCCTGGCGCGCGGCCGCGAGACGGACGGCGTCCAGGATCTTCTCGTAACCGGTGCAGCGGCAGAGGTTGCCGGACAGCGCCTCGCGGATGTCCGCGTCGGTCGGCTGCGGGTTGCGCTCCAGCATCTCGTCGGCCGCGACCAGCAGACCCGGGGTGCAGAAACCGCACTGGACGGCACCCGCGTCGATGAACGCCTGCTGGATCGGGGAGAGTTCGGCGCCCTCGCCGGTCTGGGAGTCGGCGGGCTTGGCCTGCCACTGCTGGGCGTCCTGGAGCGTGGTGCCGCACGCACCGGTGCCGCAGCCCCCGTGCTCAGCACGCTGCTTGGCGAAGTCCGCCAGACCCTCGACGGTCACCACCTCGCGACCCTCGACCTGACCGGCGGCGACGAGGCAGGAGCACACCGGCACACCGTCCAGGCGGACCGTACAAGAACCGCACTCGCCCTGCTCACAGGCGTTCTTCGAACCCGGCAGGCCCATCCGCTCGCGGAGGACGTACAGCAGGCTCTCGCCTTCCCAGACGTCGTCGGCCTCCTGGCGGCGGCCGTTGACGGTGAATGTCACGCGCACTGTGCGCTCCTCTCGTTTCCGCGGAAGGACTCCCAGGTCCAGCCGAGGGTGCGGCGCGCCATGATGCCGACCGCGTGCCGGCGGTACTTGGCGCTGCCGCGCACATCGTCGATCGGGTTGCAGGCACCGGAGGCGAGCTGCGCGAACTGCTTGGCGACGGACGGCGGGATCGGGGCGCCGGACTCCCAGAAGCCGCCCTCCTCCAGCGCCGCGGCGAGGAAGTCCTCCGCCTCGCGGGCCCGTACGGGGGTGGGCGCGGCCGAGCCGATGCCGGTGCGCACCGTACGGGTCTCGGGGTGCAGCGCGATGCCGAACGCGCAGACCGCGATGACCATGGCGTTGCGGGTGCCGACCTTGGAGAACTGCTGCGGTCCGTCGGCCTTGGGCAGATGCACCGCGCGGATCAGCTCGTCGGGCTCCAGCGCGTTGCGCTTGACGCCGAGGTAGAAGTCGTCGATCGGGATCATGCGGCGCCCGCGTACGGACTCGACCTCGACCTCGCAGCCGGCGGCGAGCAGCGCGGGGTGCGCGTCGCCGGCCGGGGAGGCGGTGCCGAGGTTGCCGCCGACGCCGCCGCGGTTGCGGATCTGCGGGGAGGCCACCGTGTGCGACGCCAGGGCCAGGCCCGGCAACTCGGCCCGCAGGTTCTCCATGATCTGCGTGTAGGGAACGGAGGCGCCCAGGCGTACGGTCTTCTCTCCGACCTCCCACTCGCTCAGATCACCGATACGGTTCAGGTCGAGCAGGTACTCGGGGCGGCGGTGGTCGAAGTTGATCTCGACCATCACGTCCGTGCCGCCCGCGATGGGCACAGCGGTGGGGTGCTCGGCCTTAGCGGCGAGCGCCTCCTCCCAGCTGGCGGGGCGAAGGAAGTCCATGGTTGGCCTCTTCTGCGAAATCGGTCATTCGTTGCTCGGGGAGCGGGCTCCGGCCCTGTCCTCCGTCAAGCTGTTCATGTCTTGTTAACGCCGTTGGGCTTAGTGAACGCTCAGCGGCCCCACCCGGTGCAGTCACCGAAACCATGAAGCGGTTGGCTGGCCAAGCCACCTGTCTTGTAGATTCGAACGAAAGACGAGGCTCTGAAACCTCGCGGCATTCCACCGGCAACACCAGACAGCAAAGAACGGCGGGCGAGGTCATGCGGCTCCGCGCACTCCTGGACACCCACATTCTCGGCCTTCGGCTGCTCGGCGGCGAGGACGAACTGGACCGCACTGTGCGCGGCGTGATGACCACGGACCTGCGCGATCCCAGTCGCTACCTCTCCGGCGGGGAGCTGGTGCTGACCGGCCTGGCCTGGCGCCGCGAGCCGGAGGACTCCGAGCGGTTCGTCCGCATCCTGGCCGCGGCCAACGTCGCGGGGCTCGCGGCCGGCGAGGCCGAGCTGGGCGCGATCCCGGACGACCTCGTGCTGGCCTGCGCCCGGCACCGGCTGCCGCTGTTCTCGGTCGAGGAGGCGGTCTCGTTCGCCTCGATCACCGAGCACGTCGTCCGCCAGGTCTCCAGCGAGCGGGCCGGTGACCTGGCCGCCGTGGTGGACCGCCACCGCCGCCTGATGACCTCGGGCCCCACGGGCGGCGGCCCGGAGGTGGTGCTGGACCTGCTCGGCTCCGACCTGGACCTGCGGGCCTGGGTGCTCTCCCCCACGGGCCGGCAGATCGCCGGTTCCACGCTGGCGGACTCCGGGCCCGAGCTGTCCGGTGAGCTGGCCGCCCGGCTGGCCGGCGAGCATCTGGCCGCCGCCCGCACCGGCCGCCGCGGCCCCCACCGGATCACCCTCGCCGGCGCCACCTACTCGCTCTTCCCGATCCGCCACGAGGGCCGCGACCTGCGCCAGACGCTGCTGAGCGACTGGCTGCTGGCCGTCGAGGCGGACGCCGGGGACTGGCCCGCGGAGCGGTTGGACCTGCTGCACGGCGTCACCCAGCTGATCGCCGTGGAACGCGACCGGCGCGACGCCGCCCGTACGGTCCGGCGGCGGCTCGCCCAGGAGGTGCTGGAGCTGGTCCAGACGGGCGCGCCGCCCGCCGAGATCGCGGCCCGGCTGCGGGTGGCGGCCCCGGTGCTGCTGCCCGGTCTGGGTACTGCCCCGCACTGGCAGATCGTGGTGGCCCGGGTCGAGTGGGAGGGCGGCGACGTCCCCGGCGGACCGGTGGCGCAGACGCTGCTGGAGGAGATGCTGGTCGACCCGGGCACCTTCGGTCCGGAGCCGTCCGACCGGATCGCCGTGGCGCACACCGGCGACGAGGCGGTGGCGCTGGTGCCGCTGCCCGTCCCCGACGAGTCCGGGGACTCCTCGGCGGCCGGTCTGCACGCCGAGGAGCTGCTCTCCGCCGTCCAGGAACCCCTCGGCCGCGGTCTGGCGGACGACGGGCGGCTGACGGTCGGGGTGAGCGCCTCGGTGCACTCGGCGGAGGGGCTGCGCGGCGCCCTGGAGGAGGCCCGGCACGCCCGCCGGGTCGCCGCCGCCCGTCCGGGCCGGGTCTGCGCCGCCGGGCACGAGGAGCTGGCCTCCCACGTCCTGCTGCTGCCGTTCGTGCCGGACGACGTCCGCCGGGCCTTCACCGCCCGCCTCCTGGACCCGCTGCGCGACTACGACCGCAGGCACCGCGCCGAGCTGATCCCCACGCTGGAGGCGTTCTTGGACTGCGACGGCTCCTGGACCCGCTGCGCCACCCGTCTCCACCTCCACGTCAACACGCTCCGCTACCGGGTGGGCCGGATCGAGCAGCTGACCGGCCGCGATCTGTCCCGGCTGGAGGACAAGCTCGACTTCTTCCTCGCGCTGCGGATGAGCTGACGCCCCGGAGGGCGCCGGCCCGGCGTCCTGCGCACGGGCGGCGCGATGCGGATTCCGTCGCCGAACGGCGCAGATCCGCCATTCGTGTTCATCCGATCGGGCGGCATCACGTCAACGGCGCGTGCGGGGGTACCCGGCGCGCCGCGGTGCGGTTCGGCCGATCAGCGCTGCGCGGGCGGCCGCGACGGCCCCATGAGTGATTGTGAAAACATTCACCCACCCCCTTGGCCCCGCTGCGGGATCCGTGCTGAGATTCGCGCACGGCTTCCAATTTCCAGCTCAATGGCGCGCTCGGGGAGGGCAACGTGGCGGATACCGCCATGCCAGGATCCGCGGAATCCACGGATCCGGTCAGTTCTGCGGATCCGGTGCCGACGGTGGTACCGGGACCGGCACCCGCACCGGAAGTAACGGCAGCCAGATCGGTCGAGGGGGACGACCCCCTCGACCGCGCCGTTTGGCGGCTGCGCTCCCGCGGCTGCTGGTGCGACGCGGCCGCGCTCCTGGAACCGCACTCCGTCCGGCACGCCCCCTCCGCACTGCGGCGCGCCGCGCTCCTGGTGGAGCGCTGCATGTTCACGGCCACCGGCTGGGCCGAGGCCGAGGACGCGCTGCGCACCGCCGAGGCGCTGGCCGGCGACGACGACGAGCGGGGCGGGGCGGCCTGCGAGCGCGGGCACCTCGCGTACGCGGCCACGGTCCTGGGCGTACGGGACCGGGCCGACGAGGCCCGTTCGGCGCTGGGCCGGGCCGCCGCGCTGCTCGCCCCCACCGCGGCCGGCCGCCCGCTGCTGGACTTCCGCCGCGGGCTGATGGCCGAGCACGTCGCCGACAGCCCGGACGCGGCCCGCGCCGCCTACCGCCGCGCACACGCCGGCGCCACCGCGCAGGGCGACACCCTGCTGCTCTCGTTCACCTGGCGCCACTTGGCGGGACTCGCGCTGCGTGACGGCGAGCTGACGGAGGCCCGGCACGGCTTCGCCGAGTCGCTGCGGATCCGCGAGGAGCTGGGGTTCCTCGTCGGCACGGCGCCGGCCCTGGCCGCGCTGGCCGACGCGGCGCCGGAGGGCGACGCGGTCCGGTTGCGCGCCGAGGCCGCCCGGCTCTTCCGCCTCATGGGCGGCGTCCCCACCTGGCTCGCCGACCATCTGTCCACGGCGGCGGCTGCGACCTGACGCACCGCCGGCGGTCGCGCACCCACACGGCCAACCGCTCCCGCCCCGGGGGTGGTTGGCCGCATCTGTGCGCTCTTCTCATGCCGCCCTCGCCTGCTCGTCGTCAACCCCCCGTCGTCGGCCATGCCACGCCATACATCGATTGGCCGGAAACCGACGGTCCACGCAGCGGATCGGCCGGGGCACGACGGTCCCGCCGCCGCCCCGGGTTCGACGCGCCGAGCGAACCGGGAGGTGGGACGATGAGCGGAGGCCCGGGGGCAGTGCCGCCCCATTACGCCCCACAGGCCCCGAGAATGGCCGCAAGTCGCACTGTGACGCGACGGTGGGCACTGGATGCTGGGCCGGGACCAGCGGGACCTCCCCCTTCACAGATCCTGTATGGAGGCGATCCATGACCGCAGGAGTGACCAAGACGACCGCCGGAACCGACTGGGGCAAGGCGGATTTCGAGGCGATCTACAACTGCCCTGATCCCCGTCGGTACTTCAGCACACTGCAACCCCTGGACTACCAGATTCCGCACCACGGCCAGGCGGTGTTCCGCGCCGTGACCGAGATCCTGCAACGCCACCGCAGCGACCGCCCCCCACTGGACGTGGTCGACCTGTGCTGCTCATACGGGGTCAACGCGGCCCTGCTCAACCACCGGCTGTCCCTCGCCGACCTCTACGGCCGCTACACGCGGTACCGCCCCGACGTCCCGACGACCCGCCAACTCATCGAAGCGGACCGTACGTTCTTCGCCACTCGGCGGCGCGACGCAGCAGTGCGGGTGACCGGCCTCGACGCGGCCGGGAACGCGGTCGACTACGCCAAGGCGGTCGGCCTGCTCGACCACGGCTTCGCGGAGAACCTCGAAATCGACGAGCCGAGCCCGGCCCTGCGGCGTGCCCTGGCCGGCACCGATCTGATCACCGTCACCGGCGGCGTCGGATACATCACCGCCCGCACCTTCGGGCGGCTCTTCGACTGCATGAGCTCGCCGCCCTGGGTCGCCGCGTTCGTCCTGCGCGAGGTGTCCTACCGGCCGGTCTCCGCGCTGCTGGCCCGCGCCGGCCTGGTGACGGAGCAGCTCACCACGCGTACGTTCCGCCAGCGGCGGTTCGCGGACGGCGATGAGCGCCGGGCGGCGTTCGAGGCGCTCGCCGGGCGCGGCCTGTCCATCGCGGGCAAGGAAGCCGACGGCTACTACCACGCCGATCTGTACCTGTCCCGGCCCGCTGCCGAGGTGGCGGCGGTCCCCCTGGCGGAGCTGCTGCCGGACTGAGCCGCCGGGCCTCGTGGCCACCCGTACGCGTCGCGCCGTACGGGTGGCTTCCGTGCGTTGCGGGGCGGAGCGCGCCGCCGGGTCGGGCGCGGGCGGCCTTCGGGGCGGCGTCAGTGCGGGTGGCGCGCCGCCGAGACATGCTCGCGGGCGATCCGCTCGGCCACCGCGTACTCCTGCGCGATCAGGGCGTCGAGCAGCGCCGTGTGCTCGGAGGCGTCAGCCAGCAGCTCGGCCGTACGCCGCCGGAGCCCTCCGGGGCCCGCCCAGTGGGTGCGCCGCAGCAGGTCGCCGGTGACCTCGGTGAGCCGCCGGTTGCCGGTGAGCGAGATCATCGCGTGGTGGAAGGAGTGGTCGGCCTCGGCGTAGCCCGCCCGGTCCCCACGGGCGGCGGCCGCGACCCCCGCGGCGGCGAGCGGGCGCAGCTCCTCCCAGCGCTCCGGGGGCAGCGCCCGGGCCAGCCGGACGATCGCGGGCACCTCCAGCATGGCGCGGACCTCGGCCAGCTCGGCGAGGTCGCGGGGGCTGCGCTCGGCGACCCGGAAGCCGCGGTTGGGCACCACCTCGACGGCGCCCTCACCGGCCAGCTGCTGCATCGCCTCGCGGACCGGGGTCGCGGAGACGCCGTAGCGCTCGGCGAGCGCGGGCGCGGAGTGGACCTCGCCGGGGAGCAGCTCCCCGGCGGCCAGCGCCTGGCGCAGCGCGGCCAGCACCTGGCCGCGGACGGAGTGCCGCCGGGGCGCGGCGGAGCCGGGCTGGGCGGGCACCCAGGCCCGTGCGCGCGGCTGCTGTTCCGCTGTGCCCTGCTCCATGACGGTCCCTCCTGACGTTCCCAGCACCATAGGCGGCCTCGGCCGCAGTTCAAATCCGGGCGCGGGTCCCCGGGCGACGGCTACCGGGCAGGACTGGCTCTCCGCAGGCGCGGGTAAAGTCTTCGGATAAGGTAAGCCTTACCTGCTAACGATCGCGATTCGGTGGTCTCCCGCATGACTCCTGCCCTCGCCGCGCCGCCCGCCGCCCATCCCGTCGCCGACGCCTACGCCCGGCTCTCCGAGGTCTTCCCCGGTATGCAGGTGACCACCTGGGACTCCGCCCCGCCCACCGGTGACGGCTGGGTCGGCGCGGCCGGGCTCGCGGCCGGCGGTGAGATCCTCGACACTTTCCTCGCCTGGGACGACGCACAGGTACAGCGGGACTACGGACAGCGCGCCCGGACCGACGTGATCGCGAGCTTCGCGCTGCACCGCTACGCCTGGCCGGCCTGCCTGCTGATCACCATCCCCTGGTTCCTGCACCGCCGGGTCCCGGTACTGCCCGCGCAGCACGTCTCCTTCCAGCGCGCGCTGGGCCGGATGGCGGTGCGCATCGACTCCTTCGGGTGCCTTCCGGACGATCCCGCGGCGGCGCTGCCCGGCGCCCGGGTCGTGGCGGACGAGGAGGCGCTGCGCGCGGAGGTGCGGGCCGCGGTGGCCGGGCACCTCGCACCCGTGCTGGAGGGCTTCCGCACCCGGATGCGGCGCGGGCCGCGGGCGCTGTGGGGCATGGTGACCGACGAGATCGTCGAGGGGCTCTGGTACGTGGGGCACCTGCTGGGCGAGGAGCCGCGCGCCATGGCCGAACTGGAGCTGCTGCTGCCGGGCACCACCGCCCCGTACGTGCGCGGCGCCGGATTCCGCACGCTGACCGGCCCGAACGGCGAGGTGCTGCCGACCCGGGACCGCGCCAGCTGCTGCATGTTCTACACGCTGCGCCCCGAGGACACCTGCGTCACCTGTCCGCGCACCTGCGACGCGGACCGCATCACCCGCCTCACGGCAACCAGCTGACCCCCACACCCCCCTTTCGGGGCACCAAATTCGAACTCGACTCGCCACTCCCGCAAGGGAGTTCGACGAGACACGCACGATCCTCCGGTCCTCGGACCTCCTTGGCGTTCTCTTGCTCCGAAACCCCCTGTACGAGGGGCCGACTCCGCCAGGATGTCGCGCGAAATCGCCTACCCCGAGGCAAGGGATCCCCACAATGAGAAACACGGACATATCGCTGGACTGGATGGTTCCCGGCGCGTTGGCGCTCGGTGCCGTCATGGCCGCCGCGGCCCTGGTCGTACGCGGCCGACGCGCCGCCGCCCTGGCCGGCGGCGACGACTCCTGGGAACGCAGCGAGGAGCGCCGCCGCCGCAAGGAGGCCGTCTTCGCCTCCGCCTCCTATCTGCTGCTCTTCTGCTGTGCCGCGGTCGCCGCCGCGCTGTCCTTCCACGGGCTCGTCGGCTTCGGTGTGCAAAACCTCAACCTCACCGGGGGCTGGGAGTATCTGGTGCCCTTCGGGCTCGACGGGGCGGCGATGTTCTGCTCCGTCCTGGCCGTACGGGAGGCCAGTCACGGCGACGCCGCACTCGGCTCGCGCCTCTTGGTGTGGACGTTCGCCGGCGCCGCGGCCTGGTTCAACTGGGTGCACGCGCCGCGCGGCCTGGACCACGCCGGCGCCCCGCAGTTCTTCGCCGGTATGTCGCTGTCCGCCGCGGTCCTCTTCGACCGGGCGCTCAAGCAGACCCGGCGGGCGGCGCTGCGCGAGCAGGGGCTGGTGCCCCGCCCACTGCCGCAGATCCGCGTCGTGCGCTGGCTGCGCGCGCCCCGCGAGACCTTCGCCGCCTGGTCGCTGATGCTGCTGGAAGGCGTGCGGACGCTGGACGAGGCGGTCGAGGAGGTCCGCGAGGAGCGACGCGAGAAGCACCTCAGCCGGCTGCGCAGACGCGAGCAGGGAAAGATCGACCGGGCCCGCATCAAGGCCATCAACCGGCAGCACCGGCACCGCTCCTGGAGCATCGGCCGGGGCGGCGGCCGCCAACTGGCAGTGACGTCCGCGTCGGCGGCCCCCGCGGAGGTCGCCGGCCCGGACTCCGCCATAGCCGGCGATCCGCCGCCACCACCCACCGTAGAACTGCCCGTGCGCTCCCGCCCGGCCCTCAAGGCGGTATCGGGCGCTGACGCCGATGCCGTCGACGGCTCGGCCGGCCCGCGCGCCGTGGACCTCACCGCCGAGGACGACACCCAGACGCTGCCCCGTCTGGACTCCCTTGAGGAGAAACTCGCCGAGATCGAACGGCAGTTCGGCTGACCGGTGGCGGACCGCGCCGACCGACACCCCCGCATTCGGGTCAGGCCGGTCCGCCGCCCAGCTCGAACCACACGCACTTGCCCAGACCCTCGGTGCGTATCCCCCAGGCGTCCGCCAGGGAGCGCACCAGCTGCAGCCCACGGCCGGACGTCCCGTCCACCGTCGCCGCGCGCACCTCGGGGCGCCCGGACGCGCAGTCCCGCACCTCCACCCGCAGCCGGTCGCCGATCCTGGCCGTGACGACCGCGCCGCCCTCCGCGTGCACCAGGGCGTTGGTGACCAGTTCGCTGGTGAGCAGCGTCGCGACGTCCGCGAGTTCGCCGCCGCCGGCCCAGCGGCTCAATAACTGCCGCAGCTCCCGGCGCACCTCGCCGACCGCGCGCAGGTCCGCATGCCGCACCTTGCGCTCCAGCACACCCGGCGCTCGCGCGGCGACCGCCCCGCTCCGGCCCCCCTCGGTCGTCCCCTGCCGTCTGTCGCGTTCCTCGCGCCGCACAGGCTGACGCATTCTCTCCCCCGCCCCCAACGAACATCGGCGCCCGGTCTCGAACAGCCTCACGGTCAGCATGCCCATCGGATCAGACGCCATGCTTCCGCTCTCGCCCCCGCTCGCCGTAGCTCGCGCGCCGGGTGCGCCGGGCCGGGTTCCGGTGGGTATGCCTGAGGTGAGCCTGCCGTCGGCCCGGCCGGGCCCGGATGCGTCCGCGACGCGCGTGAGGAGCCGCTGTGCACGACGACCGCCTGCTGGTGGAGGGGCGCCTGGAGCGGGCGCTGGGGCAGTTCATCCGGCCCGCCCAGTACGCCGCGCGGACGCCGCTGCAGGTCTCCGTATGGCATGCGCCCGGAGAACCCGTGCCGGTGCAGGAGGCGTTGCGGGCCGGGTACCAGCCGTTCGCGGTCGGCGAAGCATGGGGCCCGCCGTGGTCGACGAGCTGGTTCCGGCTGGCGGGCGAGGTGCCGAAGGACTGGGCGGGGCGCCGGGTGGAGGCCGTCATCGACCCCGGCTTCAGCGGCGACGGGCCGGGCTTCCAGGCGGAGGGCCTGGTGTACGACGCCGACGGGGTTCCCCTCAAGGGCATCCATCCGCGCAACCGCCATGTCCCCGTAGGCTCCCCGGCCCGCGGCGGCGAGGAGGTGCGGCTGCTGCTGGAGGCCGCCGCGAACCCGGCGGTGCTGCGCGACTTCCGCCCCACCGACCTCGGCGATCTGCACACCGCCCCCGACCGCCCGCTGTACCGCTTCGCCTCGGCGGATCTCGCGGTACTCGACGAAGAGGTCTGGCATCTGCTGCTCGACATCGAGGTGCTGTCGGAGCTGATGCACGAGCTGCCCGCCGACCGTCCGCGCCGGCACGAGATCCTGCGGGCGCTGGAGGACCTGCTGGACGCGCTGGACCTGCACGACGTCGGCGGCACCGCGGCCGCCGGCCGGGCCGCGCTCGGCGACGTACTGAGCCGGCCGGCCGCCGCCAGCGCCCACCGGGTGTCGGCCACCGGACACGCCCATATCGACTCCGCCTGGCTCTGGCCGCTGCGCGAGACCGTGCGCAAGGCCGCGCGCACCTTCGCCAACGTCACCCAACTCGCCAAGGAGTACCCGGAGTTGCTGTTCTCCTGCTCCCAGGCGCAGCAGTACGCCTGGGTCAGGGACCACCAGCCGCACATCTGGGAGCGCATCAAGGAGGCCGTGGCCGCGGGCAACTGGGCGCCGGTCGGCTCGATGTGGGTGGAGTCCGACGCCAACATGCCCGGCGGCGAGGCGCTGGCCCGCCAGCTCGTCCACGGCAAGCGCTTCTTCCTGGAGGAGCTGGGGGTGGAGACCGAGGAGATCTGGCTGCCGGACTCCTTCGGCTACACCGCGGCCTTCCCCCAGCTGGCCCGGCTGGCCGGCGCGAAGTGGTTCCTCACCCAGAAGCTGTCGTGGAACCAGACCGACCGGATGCCGCACCACACCTTCTGGTGGGAGGGCATCGACGGCACCCGCGTCTTCACCCACTTCCCGCCGGTCGACACCTACAACGCCCAGTTCCATGCCAGTGAACTCGCCCACGCCGAGCGGAACTTCGCCGACAAGGGCCGTGCCACCCGGTCCCTGGTCCCGTTCGGCTGGGGCGACGGCGGCGGCGGACCGACCCGCGAGATGCTGGAGCGGGCCCGCCGGCTCCGCTCCCTGGAGGGCTCACCCCGCGTCGAGATCGAAGCACCGGCCCGGTTCTTCGCGTCCGCCCACGAGGAGTACGGGGCGGCGGCGCCGGTCTGGTCGGGCGAGCTGTACCTGCAGTTCCACCGCGGTACGTACACCTCCCAGGCGAAGACCAAGCAGGGCAACCGGCGGTGCGAACACCTGCTGCGGGAGGCCGAGTTGTGGGCGGCGACGGCGGCGGTGCGTACCGGCCACCCGTACCCGTACGACGCCCTCGACCGGCTGTGGAAGACCGTCCTGCTGCACCAGTTCCACGACATCCTGCCGGGCTCGTCCATCGCCTGGGTGCACCGCGAGGCCCGCGACACCTACGCGGCGGTCGAGGCGGAGCTGACCGGGATCACCGAGGCCGCGATCGCGGCGCTGGGGCCGGGCGGGGCCGAGGAGGCGGTCCGGCCGCCGACGGTGTTCAACGCCTCGCCCTACGACCGGGACGAGATCGTCGCGCTGCCCGCCCGGCCGGATGGCACGGAGCCGGGCGGGCCCGCCGCCGTCGCGGTCCACGTACCCGCCCTCGGCTCCGCGCAGCTCCACCCGCCCGGCGCCGGCTCCCCCGCCCCGGCGCCCCCTCCCGTCCGGGCGAGCACCGACACCGCCGGCATCATCACCCTCGACAACGCCCTCCTCCGGGTCCGCATCGACACCGACGGCCTGCTGGTCTCCGTACGCGATCTGCACGCCGGTCGGGAGGTCCTGGCGCCCGGCGCGCGCGGCAATCTGCTGCAGCTGCACCCCGACCACCCCAACCAGTACGACGCCTGGGACCTCGACCGGCACTACCGCAACCGGCACACCGATCTGACCGACGCCGAGTCCGTCGAGCTGCTGGAATCCGGGCCGCTGACCGCCACGGTCCGGGTGACCAGGGCGTTCGGGGCGTCCCGCAGCACCCAGGAGCTGACCCTGCGGGCCGGCTCGCGCCGCCTGGACATCCGCACCGACATCGACTGGCACGAGTCGGAGAAGGTCCTCAAGGCCGCGTTCCCCCTCGATGTGCACGCCGAACGGTCCACCGCCGAGATCCAGTTCGGGCATGTGCACCGCCCCACCCACGCCAACACCAGCTGGGACGCCGCCCGTTTCGAGATCTGCGCCCACCGCTGGCTGGCCGTCGCCGAGCCCGGCTACGGCGTCGCGCTGCTCAACGACTCGACGTACGGCCATGACGTCACCCGCACCCCGCACCCCGACGGCCTGGGCACCACCGTCCGGCTGACCCTGCTGCGCGCACCGCGCAGCCCCGACCCCGAGACCGACCAGGGCGCCCACCGCTTCACCTACGCGCTGCTGCCGGGCGCCGGGGCCGGCGAGGCGGTCGCCGAGGGCCTGGCCCTCAACCTCCCCCTCCGGACCGCCACCACCGCACCGCCCGTGGCGCCGCTGATCCGCGTCGACCACCCGGCCCTCACCGTCGAGTCGGTCAAGCTCGCCGAGGACCGCAGCGGGGATGTCGTGGTGCGGCTGTACGAGTCCCGTGGCGGCCGCGCCACCGGCACGCTCTCCCCCGGCTTCCCCCTCGAACGCGCCACCGTGACCGACCTGTTGGAGCGCCCCCTGCACGACGAGGAGGAGGGACCGACCTCGGAGGTGACGCTCGCCCTGCGCCCCTTCCAGATCCTGACGCTGCGGCTGCGCCCCCAGCGCCCGGCCCGCGCATGACCTACAACCGGGGGATGTTGCGCAGGTTGGAACGGGCCATCTGCAGCATCCGGCCGACCCCGCCGTCCAGCACCATCTTCCCGGCCGACAGCGCGAAGCCGGACACCATCTCCGCGCTGATCTTCGGGGGGATGGACAGCGCATGCGGATCGGTGACGACGTCGACCAGCGCCGGCCCCTTGTGCGCGAAGACCTCGCGCAGCGCACCGCGCAGCTGCTTGGGCTTCTCCACCCGTACACCGTGCGCGCCGGCCGCGCGGGCGATGGCCGCGAAGTCGGGGTTGCGGTTGCTCGTGCCGTACGACGGCAGGCCGGAGACCAGCATCTCCAACTCCACCATGGCCAGCGAGGAGTTGTTGAACAGCACCACCTTCACCGGCAGGTCGTACTGGGCGAGGGTGAGGAAGTCGCCCATCAGCATGGCGAATCCGCCGTCGCCGGACATCGAGACGACCTGCCGTCCGCGGTCGAGGAACTGGGCGCCGATCGCCTGCGGCAGGGCGTTGGCCATCGAGCCGTGGCTGAAGGAGCCGATCACCCGGCGGCGTCCGTTGGGGGTGAGATAGCGGGCCGCCCAGACGTTGCACATGCCCGTGTCGACGGTGAAGACCGCGTCGTCGGCGGCCTCCTCGTCCAGGACGGCGGCGACGAACTCCGGGTGGATCGGGGTGCGCTTCTCCACCTTGCGGGTGTAGGCCCTGACCACGCCCTCCAGCGCGTCCGCGTGCTTCTTCAGCATCCGGTCCAGGAATCTGCGGTCGGTCTTCAGCCGGACCCTGGGGATCAGACAGCGCAGCGTCTCGCGGACGTCGCCCCACACGGCGAGGTCGAGCTGGGAGCGGCGGCCCAGGTGTTCGGGCCGGACGTCGACCTGGACGATCTTGACGTCGTCGGGCAGGAACGCGTTGTAGGGGAAGTCCGTGCCGAGCAGGATCAGCAGATCGCATTCGTGGGTGGCCTCGTAGGCCGCGCCGTAGCCCAGCAGCCCGCTCATGCCGACGTCGTAGGGGTTGTCGTACTGGATCCACTCCTTGCCCCGCAGCGCGTGGCCGACCGGGGACTTCACCCGCTCGGCGAACTCCATCACCTCGGAGTGCGCACCCGCCGTGCCGCTGCCGCAGAACAGCGTGACCCTGCCCGCCTCGTCGATCATGCGGGCCAGCTTGTCGATCTCGGCGTCTCCGGGGCGTACCGAGGGGCGCGCGGTGACCAGGGCGTGCTCGATGGCGCGCGCGGGGGCCTGCTCGGCGGCGATGTCGCCGGGGAGGGAGACCACCGCGACGCCGCTTCGCCCGATGGCGTGCTGGATCGCGGTCTGCAGCACCCGGGGCATCTGCCGGGGGTGGGAGATCAGTTCGCTGTAGTGGCTGCACTCGGTGAACAGCCGGTCGGGGTGGGTCTCCTGGAAGAAGCTCGTGCCGATCTCGCTGGAGGGGATGTGCGAGGCCAGGGCGAGGACCGGGGCCATGGAGCGGTGCGCGTCGAAGAGGCCGTTGATGAGGTGGAGATTGCCCGGGCCGCAGGAGCCGGCGCAGGCCGCGAGACGGCCGGTGAGCTGCGCCTCCGCACCGGCGGCGAAGGCCGCGACCTCCTCGTGCCGGACCTGGATCCAGTCGATCGCACCGTGCCGGCGGACGGCGTCCACCACCGGGTTCAGGCTGTCGCCGACGACCCCGTAGAGCCGTCGTACCCCCGCCCGCGACAGGATGTCCACGAACTGCTCGGCCACGGTCTGCTTCGCCATGTCGCGCTCGCTCCTTACGGCGGGGTGCGGTGTCGGGCGGGGTCGGGGCTCGGCTCCCGGACCCCTCCCATGAACCCACGCGGGGCCGGGGTGCGCCTCCGGGGCGGTCCGGGTCGACGGCCCGGCGCTACGACTCCCAGACCCCGACCGCCGTCCGGTCCTTGGTATGGCCACCGGCGCGAAGCTGTGCGGTGGTGGTGAGGAAGGGGACCAGGCCCGGGGGTTCGGGAGCGGACCACTGGGCGGCCAGGCGGGCGGCGAAGTCGGGCTCCTGCTGGAGGGGTTCCGCGAGCCCGGCGCTGCACAGCAGCAGGGTGTCCCCCGGACGGCCGAACTCCGCACGGAAGCGGAAGGGCTCCGGCTGAGGGCTCACGGCCGGCTCCAGGTCCTGCCAGGCGCCGTCGCGCAGCCGGAACAGTCCGCCCGCGCCGACACCGAAGAACACCCTGGTACGGCAGTCCGGGTCGGCGGGCAGCAGGAGGCACCGCAGGGCCGCCGTGTGGTTCTCCGGCGCGGCCCCCCGGTCCAGCGCGCGGGCGCGCAGCCTGCCGTAGGTGCGGTCGGTGAGCCGCTGCAGACCGGAGACGAGGGCACTGCGATGGTCCGCACGGATGTCCTGGGCCAGTCGGGTGCAACTGCGGCCGACCGCGCCGCCGATCCAGGCGCAGGCGTCCTGCGCGGCGCGGTGGGCGCCCTCGACGGCCGGCAGCCCGGTGGCGACGGCCACCAGGATCAGGGTGTGCCGTCCGGTGCCGAAGCGGGCGGTGAGCAGTGCGTCCCGGCGTGCCTCACCGCGGTAGCGGGCGGAGGCGCCGCGCTGCGAGGCGGCGCGCAGGGTCAGCGAGCCGTATTGGGCGCCGTCCAGCACCGTGTCGGGCACCAACTCGTCGAGCGCGTCGGGGTCGGCCGCGGGCAGCGCGACCGGCTCGGCGGCGGGCGAGGACGGCATGCCCCAGGCGGGGGCGGGTGGGCGCGTTCCCGGGCCGGTGGCCCGGAGCGGGATCGGCGCGGCGGGCTCGGGCGGCGGCGGGAGCTTCCTCGCGGGCGGTTCGGAGTGCGCGGGCGGGGCCGCCCGCCCCGGTGCGCCGACCGCCCGGAGCGCCGACTCCACCCGGTCGTCGAGGGTGTCCGAGGCGTCGGCCGGACCGGCATCGCTTACGGCGTCGCGCTCCGGAGCAGCGCCGGTCGCGGCCTCTCCGCCACCCTCCCCGTACAACTGCCGCCACCAGTCGTCCTCCTGGCCGCGTCGTGCCCCCTGCTGATTCATGGGCCGTATTGTTCCTGCGCGGTGGGCGGCGAAACAGGGCGCGCATGGGCGTGCGTGCCCCTCCGGCAAGCGCGGCGGGGCCGCTTCCGGCAGGCTTGGGCCATGAGAGAGCGCACCGTACGGGCCGTCACGGGGGGTGCGGGCGGCGCATGAGTACGTGGCAGCTGGTCGCGGTGGGGGCGGTCATGCTGCTCGGACTCTTCGGCGTGCTGGTGCCCGGTATCCCGGGGCCGCTGATCGTCTGGGCCGGTGTGCTGTGGTGGGCGCTGACCGAGACGACCGCCGCGGCCTGGGCGGTGCTGTTCGGCGCCACCGCCGCCCTGCTCCTCAACCAGGCGGTGAAATGGCTGCTGCCGACCCGCAATCTGCGGGCCGCGGGCACGCCGTACCGCACGCTGTTCCTGGCGGGCACGGCCGGCATCGTGGGCTTCTTCGTGATCCCGGTCATCGGCGGTCCGCTGGGCGCGATCGGCTGCCTCTACCTGCTGGAACGGGTCCGGCTCGGCAGCCACGGCGACGCCTGGGCCTCGACGCGTACGGCCCTGCGCGCCATCGGGCTGAGCGTGCTGATCGAGCTGTTCGCCTGTCTGCTGGTGGTCGGGGCGTGGACCGGGGCGGTGATCGCGGGCTGAGGGAGGGGGCGCCTGGGGCCGCTGCCCGGAAGGCGGTGGCTAGGGCCTGTCCGATGGGTCATGGCCGGGCTCGCGACGCCTGGCCATGACCCATCGGACAGGCCCTAGGGACAGGCCCTTGGGGTCACCCGGCCCGGACGGCGGCGGCGTACCCGGCCGGCTCGGGCACCGCGACCGGCACCTCCTCCGGCCCCGCGCCCCCTGGTGTCCCGCCGCCGGGCAGCTCACCCACCGGGAGCAGCCCGGCGCTCCACAGATGGTGCAGGGCGTACGCACCCCAGGGCCGCCACGCCGCGGCCGCCCCCGCCCCCATCCGTTCCCGCGCCGCGCCGGTCGCCACGTCCGGGTCCCCCAGTGCCCGCATCCTGATGTACGCGGCCGCCCGCGGGCCGACCCCGGGCAGTGCGGCCAGCGCCCGCTCGGCCGCCTCCCGGTCGGCGCCCGCGTCCAGCACGACCGCCCCGTCGGCGAGCGCCGCGCACAGCGTCCGCACCGGCTCCGCGACCTCCCCGCCCGTCAGCTCCGCGGGCGCCGGGAAGAGGTGGGTGAGCCCGCCGTCCGCCGCGTCCAGCGGCTTTCCGTACGCCCGCACCAGGGCGGCGGCGCGCGTCGGCGGCCCGCCGAGCACGATGCGTACGGCCAGCTCCTCGGGGTCCGCGGCGCCGGGCGCGCGCAGCCCCGGGCGCGCGGTCACCAGCGGCCCGAGCAGCGGATCCGTGCCGAGCCGCTCGGCGACGGCGTACGGATCGGCGTCCAGGTCGAACAGCCGGCGCAGCCGCTGGACGGCCGTCGGCAGATCCCGCAGATCGGTCAGCCGCAGCCGACACTCCAGCCACCCGCCGTCGGTCCCCCGCGCGGCCGGGCACACCAGGCCGGCCGGCGGCCGACGCCGTCCGGGCGTCCCGGCGGGCTCGTCGACCTCGGCGATCCCGCTGCCGTGGTCGAGCCGCAGCGTGCGGCGGTACGTCCGCGCGCCGCGTTCGCCACGCATCTCCTCGACCCCCGGCACCGCCCGCAGCTGCAGGAAGTCGAAGACCTCGGCCGCCGCGTACGGCCCGCGGTGGGCGAGCCGCAGCGGAATACCGCCGAGCGCCGCCGAACTCCCGGGCTTCTCCCCGGTACCGGTACCGGCCCTGGCACCGGCCCCGGCTCCGGCTCCGGCCCTGCCGCCGCGCCCGCGCCCGCCCGCGGCCCGCAGCTCGCTCGGCGTCCCCGCGTAGATCTCCCGCATCGTGTCGTTGAACTGGCGGATGCTGGCGAATCCGGCCGCGAACGCCAGCTCGGTGACCGGCAGCCTCGTGGTCTGCAGCAGCACCCGCGCGGTGTACGCCCGGCGGGCCCGGGCCAGCGCCACCGGTCCGGCGCCCAGCTCGGCCGTCAGCTGCCGCTGCACCTGGCGGGGGCTGTAGCCCAGCCGCCGGGCCAGCCCGCCGACGCCCTCCCGGTCGACCACACCGTCCCCGATGAACCGCATGGCCCGGCCCACCAGGTCGGCCCGCACATTCCACTCCGCCGAACCGGGCACGGCGTCCGGCCGGCACCGGCGGCAGGCGCGGAACCCGGCCGACTGCGCGGCGGCGGCCGACGGGAAGAACCGCACGTTCACCCGCTTGGGCGTGACCGCCGGGCAACTCGGCCGGCAGTAGATACCGGTCGTCACCACCGCGAAGAAGAACTCCCCGTCGAACCGCCCGTCCCGGCTCGACACCGCCTCGTACCTGGCCTCGTCGTCCATCACACCCCCAGTGTCCGCCGCGCCCGGCGCCGTGACTGGCGGGATTCGGACATGGCGTTCGGGGGCCGGTCGGTGTCGGCCGGCCGGTCCCCGAAGGCGAATGCGACGGCCAAAGCAACGGCGCAGGCGCAGGCGGCGGCCTCTCACCTCACCTCCGCGTCCCCCGCTTCCGCTCGCCCATGTGCCGCCCCAGCGCCTGCTTCTGCTTCCAGTCCCGCCGGATCTCGGCACGCAGCCGGGCGTCCGTCTTCGCCACGATGCGCTGATTCTCGCGCAGCAGCTTGCGGTAGCTCTCCAGCCGTCGCACGGGCAACTCCCCGTGCTCCACCGCCTCCAGCACGGCACAACCGGGCTCGGCCTCATGCGCGCAGTCCTGGAAGCGGCACTCCGCGGCCAGCCCCTCGACATCCGCGAAGGTCCGGGCGAGCCCGCCCTCCGCGTCCCACATCCCGACACCGCGCAGGCCGGGCGTATCGATCAGCACCCCGCCACCGGGCAGCACGTGCAGATCCCGTGTGGTCGTGGTGTGCCGGCCCTTGCCGTCCCGGTCGCGGATCTCCTGGACGACCTGTACGTCCGCGCCGACCAGGGCGTTGGCCAGCGTGGACTTGCCCGCGCCGGACTGCCCCAGCAGCACCGACGTCGCACCGGCGAGCACGGCGGACAGCACGTCCAGCCCCTCCCCGGTCGCCGAACTGACCGCCAGCACCCGCACACCGGGCGCCACCGACTCGGCATCCGCCACGAGGTGCGCCAGTGTGTCCGGCTCCCCGGCCAGATCGGCCTTGGTCAGCGCCACGAGCGGCTCGGCACCGCTCTCCCAGGCCAGCGAGACGAACCGCTCGATACGCCCGAGATCCAGCGCATCGGCCAGCGACACCGCGACCACCGCGTGATCGACGTTCGCGGCCAGGATCTGCCCCTCGGAGCGCTTGGACGAGGCGGACCGCACAAACGACGTGCGCCGCGGCAGCAACGCCCGCACCACACCGTCGATATGGTCGCCCACCCGGCCGTTCTCCAGGTCGATGACGGCCCAGTCGCCGGTGCACGGCACCCGCAGCGGATCGCTGGTCGCCACCAGAGCGGTGTCGGCGAGCACGGTCCGCACACCGACGCCCTCGGCCACGACGGCGTCCACCCGCCCGCGGTCCACACGGACGATCCGGCCGGGCACGAACCCCTGCCCGGCAAAGGGGGTGAAACTCTCCGCGAACCCCTCGTCCCAGCCGTAGCCGGACAGCGGGTGCGCAGCGGAAAGGTTGAACTCGAACAACGGGATGACCCTTCGGGAAGAAGCGGCCCCGGCTACGCGCGCAACGCACGTGTATCGCGCCACGCGCAGAGAAATGCGGTGAAGTGAGGTGAAGTCAGCCGGAGACCGCGGGGAGGAGAGTGATGGTCTTCTGGATGCGGGCAGCGCCCACCGCAATGACAGTCACCAGTACTCACCTCCGGGATTCCTCAACGGCCGAACAACGGCAGCGCCGGTTCCGGGCCACCGTCGAGAACGTCTCCGACCCTAGAACAGCACCGGGCGGCACCGCCAACCCTTTTTCGACGAGCACCCTCGGCAGGCTGCGACCGGCCGAGGGCGGGCGTCCGATGGCCGCGCCCCGAGGTCCCCCCCCCGACCGGCGCTTCGGTGATCCACAGTGCGCCCCGGCGTGCGCCCAGCGCATCAAGTCGGACCTGCGCACTCTCTGCCCTGGTGGGCCGCCAACTGCTCTTCTGTGTCAGATGATTCGTACGGATCGGACGAATCGCGGCGACAGCTGAGGAGAAGAGGAACGCCCGTGACCACACAGTCCGAAATCCAGGGCCGGGAGGGCTGGCCCGTCCGCAGCTTCCTCGGCGGAATGTCGGAGGCCGTGCGCACCGAGCTGCTCCGGCTCGGTACGCGCTGCCGCTATCTGCCGCAGGAGATCCTGATACGCGAGGGCGACCGCTCCCGCCATGTCGTGCTGCTGCGCTCCGGTTTCGTGAAGGTCACCGCGCGCTTGGACAACGGCCATGAGGCGCTGCTCGCCATCCGCGTGGGCGGCGACATCGTCGGCGAGATGGCGGCCATGGACGACGCTCCGAGGTCGGCCACGGTCACCGCCTGCGGCGAGGTGGGCGCCAGCATCGTCCGGGAGTCCGACCTGCGGTTCTTCCTCAGCACTCATCCCGGGGCGGCACTGACCATCGCCGGGATCGTCGCCCAGCGGCTGCGCTGGGCGAACCGCCGGCGCATCGAGTTCGGCGGCTATCCGGTCAAGGTCCGGCTCGCCCGGGTCCTCGCGGAACTGGCGGGCTCCTACGGCCATCCGGTGCCGCGCGGACTGGTCATCGGCGTCGACCTCACCCAGCCGGAGCTGGCCGCGCTCAGCGGTTCCGCGGAGGTCACGATCCACAAGGCGCTCGCCGAACTGCGCAAGGACGGCCTGATCACCACGGGGTACCGGCGCACCACCGTGCTCGACCTGAGCCGGCTGCGGGAGGTCGCCCGGATGGGCCCCGCCGTCCCGTAACGCCCGCCACTACGGCCGAAAACCGTATTTCTACGACCCACTCGGTGTTTCCCGCCTCCGGCCGCACAGTTGACGCCCGACCCCGGTCAACTACGGCAGACAGGTGGCGAATGCCCATGACAGCGCAGCCCCCGGCCCAGTCCCAACCGCAGCCGCACGCACAGGAGATCATCACCCGCCATCTGTGCATGGCGGCCGATGTGGAGAAGTACAGCCGCCTCGACACTTTGAGCCAGGAGGTCATCCAGGCCGATCTGGTCCAGGTGCTGGAGGAGGCGGCCGTGCTCAGCGGCCTCGACCGTACGACCTGGTCCCGCCAGCCTCAGGGGGACCAGGAGTTCGCCGTACTGCCTCCGGACACCCCGGAGGCGGTGGTGCTGGGCGACTTCGTCCGGCACCTGGCCGTCCGGCTGGGCGAGCGCAACGCCAACCGCGCCGAAGGGGACCGGATGCGGCTCCGGCTGGCGATCGACATCGGCGTGGCCCGCACCGCCGCACTCGGGTACTCCGGCCCCGCCCCGATAGCCGTGGCCCGCTATCTGAACGCGCCCCAGCTGAAGCGGGTGCTGGAGGTCATGGACTCGACCGACCTCGTGGTCATCGTCTCCGACCGGCTCTACCAGGACGTCGTGCGGCTGCGGGGCCAGGGCCTGGACCCGCAGCGGTACGTCAGGGCGCACATCCGGCAGAAGGAGTTCAACGGCTACGGCTGGATCCACGTACCGGAGCACGGCCCGGAGGAGGTGCGGCCGCTGGTCGACGACCCGGAACCGGAGGGTGCGGCGGGCGGCAACGGGCCCGCGGCCGCACCCGCGGTCACCAACACCGTGGAGCGGATCGACGGCGGCGTCGTCCACTTCGGGAGCGGTGACGCGGCCAACACCATCCACAAGAAGTACTACGGGTGAGGGAGCGTCAGGCGGTGGACGACGACACTACTGGCTCCGCCGACGAGCCCATGGACGAGCTGGTGGACGACGGGGCCGCGGAGCCGCCCGGCGACCTCGACGACGAGGAGGCCCGGCAGCCGCAGGACCAGACCGAGGAGGAACTCGCCGAGCAGGCCGACCACATCCGCCGGCTGCGCCGGCAGGGCCTGCGCGCGCCGTTCATGTCGGGCGGCGTCGCCGGCTTCGGCGCCGGGGACGCCGCCGGCACGATCAACAAGCACTACTACGGCACCGCACCGGAGGCCGTCCCGATCGACGGACGGGTCCCGGGAGCCGACCTCGACCGGCTGCGGGAGCTGTACGTGGAGCCCCGCTCCCACGGCGAGCTGCGCAAACTGCTCACGCTCCACGGTGTCGCGGTGCTGCGCGGGGCGCCCGGTTCCGGGCGCTGCACCACGGCGCTGCTCACCGCGCAGGAGGTGATGGACGCCGACGTCGTCTACCTGGACCCGGAGGCCGACCTCAAGCGGCTGCTGAACAAGGACGCCCGGCCCGGCGGCCTCCAGCCGGGCCGGGGGCATGTCGTCGAGGGCGACGGCCGGCCCTGGGCGTCCGCGCTGCGCGGGCAGCTGCTGAACCGCCTGCGTGCGGAGACCTATCGGCGCTCCCCGCTGGTGATCATCGTCGACGACCAGGTGCCGGTCGACGGGCTGGACGACCATGTCGTCGAGCACCCGAACACCGAGGACCTGCGGTTCGAGGTGTTGGCCCGGCATCTGACGGTCCTGCTCGACGACCGGCCGGAGGGCTGCCGGAAGCTGCTGGAGCACGAGGCCCTGGGCGAGGAGCTGCGCGGACGCACGTCCATGGCGGAGATCGCGCGCCTGGCCCGCCAGTTGGCGCAGGGCGAGCGGGAGGGCCACGACACCGACCGGATCGTCCAGGGGCTGAAGGCCCGGCTGCGGGCCAGGGCGGAGCGGCTGCTGCGGCCGCCGGCTCCGGCGGGGGACGGCGGGGCGGAGAGGGTACCGGTCTCCTTGTGGTCCCGGGCGTTCCTGCTGGCCTGTGTGGTGCTCGACGGGACGCCCCTGAGCCGGGTCAGCCGGGAGTCCCACCGGCTGGCGGAACTGCTGCACGGTGTGCGCTCGCCGTCCTCCGTACCGGAGATGCCGCTCTTCCAGGAGAGCCTGAAGGACTGGCTGGACGACTCCGACGTGGAGTTCACCGACCGTGAGGGCAACCCCGTCGGGGCCCGACACCCGGAGTGCCGGGTGCGGGTCAGTCAGCGCGGGCTCGGCGAGGCCGTGCTGGAGGTGCTGTGGCACGACCACAGCGGGGCGCGCGGGCCGCTGCTGGAGTGGCTGGACGGGCTGGTGGTCCGGGGCGAGGAGGACATCCGGGTCGCGGCGGCCCAGGCCGTCGGCCTGCTGGCCACCTTCGACTGGACCTACATCCAGGAGGAGCCGCTGGTCCGCTGGGCGACCGACAGGGGGGAGCACGCCGCCCGGCGGCGGTTCGCCGCGGCCTGGGCGCTGGAACGGGCGGCGCACGACGACATGCTCGCGCCCAGGGTGCGGCGGCTGCTGCGGAACTGGTCCCGCAGGCGCGACTACCAGGCGTGCGCCGAGGCGGCGTACGGCACCCGGATCGGTGTGCTGTTCCCCGCCGAGGCGCTGGGCAATCTGGAGAAGATCGCGCAGACCCAGCAGAAGAGCGTGCGGGCCGCCATCCACGAGATCTACGCCGCGGGGTCGCGGACCCAGACCCTGGAGCGGCTGGCGGACTGGTCGCTCTCACCGCACTACCGGCTGCGCGAGGACGCCGCCATGTGCCTTCAGCAGCTCAGCCGGTTCCGCGGCGAGCCGGCGATCACCGGCTTCCTCAAGGAGCCGGTCCCGCGCGGGCATCTGCTGCGGCTGACCCGGAACGTGCTGCTCAGCCGCGACCTCGCCATCTGGCGGCGGGGCTGGGACACCCTGCGGCTGTGGGTGGAGCGGGCCGCGGACGAGCCGGGGCTGGACACCGCGCTGGCGGAGTTCATGGCCGAGCTGCCGCCCGACGCGGGCGAGTTGTCGGACCGCCTGCGCGAACGCTTCCTGTTCTATCTGCGGCTGTGGGAGCACCAGGGCGTCGGTGTCGACGCGGCCGCGCAGATCGCTTCTCTTGTGACCGAAAGGTGGTCGAAATGACCGGCACCACACATCGCGGCCCGCTCACCTGGCTGCGCGCCCTCCTCGGGCGCGGGCCACAGGCCGCCGCCCCGCTCTTCGAGTCCCCGGAGGTGAACGTTCCGGAGCTGCAGGCGGCGCACCAGGAGTCCACCGTGGCGTTCGAAACCCCGGCCCGCGGCGGGGGGTTCGACTTCCAGGTCGAGATCCGCTGCGACTGGTGCGCCGAGGGGCGGCTGGACCAGGGCTCGCTGAGGCGCGCCATCGACGGCTACCGCGCGTCCATGCCGCAGCTGCTCACCGAGCGGGTCCGCGAGATCGCCGGCCGGTACGCGCCGTTCCGCGTGGAGGAGGCGGAGCGCGCCGTCAACGACGCCCTGCGCGAGGGCGAGTGCTTCGAGAACGGGCTGGTCAGGTGCCGCACCACGGCGTTTCTCCGGCCCGCGCCCGAGGTGCTGGAGCAGCAGCGCAGGGCGGCGCTGGAGATGCAGGAGATCGAGCACCGCTACGCCAAGTCCGCGCTTCAGGTGCGGCTGCTGAGCGAGGTCGCCGAGCAGTGGCGGGAGTTCCTGGCCGGCGGTCTGGCCGGGGTGCGGCACGACGACGAGACGAGTTCCTGGCTCACGCCCTGGGCGGTGCTGCTGGCGGAGCAGCCGGACAAGGCGGCCACCGAGGTCGGCAGCATGTTCCGGCTGCGCCAGGAGCAGTTCGACCGGTACGTCAAGCTCCTGGGGCGGCAGCACAAGGAGTACGAGGCGCGCGATCTGTTCGAGTTCGTCGCGAAGAACGAGCAGCAACTCGGCCATGCCATGCGGCTCTTCGGGCTGTCCCTGCCGGGCGGGGACGGCTCCGGCGACGGGCCGGCCGAGCCGCTGCCGCGGCCGGCCCGGACCTGAGCGGCCGCCGGGCGGCTCAGGCCAGCAGCGGGCCGGCGAGGAAGGAGAGCCCCGCGGCCACGGCCATCAGCCCCGTCCAGACCACCCCCCGGGCGATGTACCGGTGCTTGGCCATCACCACCCGGGCCAGTACCGGTATCAGCTGCCAGATCTCCGCCCGCTCGCGGTCCTCGTCCGGCGGCGGGGGGCTGCCGTCGGCGGCGGCCAGCAGCGGCAGGCTGAACCTGTTCGGGGCGGGCGGCGGCCCCAGCCGGGGGCGGAGCGCCTGGACGACGCAGTACACGGCCGGCAGGAACGCGGCCACGTGCAGCACGAGCAGGGCGACGGCGACCCCGGCCCCGAGGCCGCCGCGCCCCCATGCCTCGCGTACCACGCCGCCCTGCGGGACGGCGGTGGCCGCGAGCGCCACCTGGACGGCCCCGAGGATGCCGACCTTCGTGTCGGCGAACTGGGCCGACGCCTGGAGCGAGGTGTAGACGGCCAGCCCCGACCGGAGGCCGACGGCGCCTCCCCCGCCCTCGCCGGAGCCTCCGGCGCTGCGGGGAGCTGGGTGAACGGAGCTGGACACGGAGAACCTCCTGGCGCCGGGTGGTCGACGGCTCCCAGTAACGCCCCTGGCGTTGCCCGACAACAGTCATAAATGCGGATTCCGCTCACTTTGGAGAGCCCAGCGATGCCCCTGACACACATATCCCCCCGCCGCCTCGTCGCCCTGGCCCTGACCCTGACCGCCGTCATGGCGGGCAGCGGCTGCGGCGCCTTCGACATGCCCACGGCCCGGCCCTGCACCTGGCTGACGGGTGCCTCCGACGGCGCGGGCGGCGCCCGCAACCGGACCGTCGTACTCGTGGACCGCAGTTCCTCCACCCGGCCGGACAAGGCCACCGCGCCGACGGCCCGGGTACCGGACTGGCCGGCCACCCTGCTGGCCGCCCCGGGGCTCGCACTGCCGGAGCTGGAGGGCGGGCTGCTCTCCGTCGCCGGATTCGACGGCACCCGGTCCACCGTGGACTGGCAGGTGGACCGGGTACCCGTCACACCGGCGAAGGGCAACGAGACGCTCCGGCAGGACCGGCGCGAGGCCCGGCGCGGCTGCCTGGAGAAGCGGCTGCGGCAGCTGTCCGCCGCGGAGCCGAGCACCGACCGCACGGACGTGCTCGGCGCCCTCGCCGCGGCGGCCGAACAGCTCGCCCCGGGCAGGGGCCGCCGCCGGATCGTCGTGGCGACCGACGGACTGGCGAACACCGGCTGCGCCGATCTGCGCTCCGCCGGATTCGACGGCGTACCGGAGATCGAGGCCATCGTGCGGCGCTGCCGCACCGCGGGCGAACTCCCCGATCTCAAGGGCGCCGAGGTGAGCCTGGTCGGCATCGGCCGCACCGCCCGGGGCCGGGCCCCCTCCTCCCCGCAGACCGCCTGGCTCACCACGCTGTGGACCCGGCTGTGCGAGGTCTCGGGGGCCGCGCGCTGCAAGGTGGCCGCCACCGCCCGGTCCCACGCGGCCGGCAAGCACACCGGGTCCGGGAAGAAGGCCGGGAAGACCGAACCCGAGGTGGCCTTCCCCGCCGTCTCGGAGCGGCCGGCCGGCCGGATCACCACCCTGGCCCTCCCCGGCTCGGTGCTGTTCGCGACCGACAGCGCGGAGCTGTCCGCGACGGCCCGCGGCACGCTCGACGACGTCGCACGCCGGGTCGGCGAGCTGCACCCCCTCTCCGTCGCCGTCTCCGGTCACACCGACTCGCGCGGCAGCGAACAGCACGGCCGACGGCTCTCCCTGGCCCGCGCCAAGGCCGTCCGGTCCGCTCTCGTCCAGCGCGGGATCGCCGTCGCCACGGTGCGCGGCTACTCCGACGACCGGCCCAGCTGCACCCCCGAATACCACGACGGCGCACCGGACTACGCGGCCATGGCCTGCAACCGCCGGGTGGAGGTCGCCGTGACGGTGCGCCGCTGACCGGCTCCGGTCCGCCGCCCGACCCCCCCTCCGCACACAGCTCTGAAGCAAAGGACTCACGCCATGTCCCACAAGCATCGAGGCAGCCCCTGTCACCACGGGTGCGGATGCGACATCCGGCACCTGGTGAAGGGCGCCGAGCAGGGCCCCGAACGGGAGCCCGAGCACCTGGACAACGGTGAGATGCGGATGCTGCTGCGCGCGGCCCGCGAGGTCGCCGAACTCGTCGGCCAGAACCGCGACCAACTCGCCGCCGCACGCGCCCGCACCCTCACCACCCACGCCAGAACCGAGGAGACGCTCCAGTCCCTGGCCCGCTTCGAGGCCGCCGACTCCCTGCGGACGGCCCGGACGGCCCAGGAGGCGGTCGCGGCCCGCCATGTCGAGGACGGGGCCCACGACCGGCGCCGCCGCGAGATGTGGATCCGGGTGCTGCGCTGGCCGGTCATCGGCGCGATGGCCGTGTTCGACGCGTGGTACTTCATGCGGGTCTTCCAGTACCTCACCGTCAGCGAGGAGTCGGTCTCGCTGATCGAGCAGACGGTCTCCTTCCTGCCGGGTGTCGTGCTGGCCCTGGCCCTGATGCTGTCCGGGCACGCCATCGCGGCCCCGCTGCACCGGATACGCGAAGGGCTGCACACGCTCCGCGAACGCCGCCCCGCCCTCGCACTGCTCGGCTCGCTCGCGCTGCCCGCCCTCTACCTGGCCGCCGTGCTCTTCACCGTCACCGTGTGGGCGGTGCTGCGGGCCCGCGACACCGCGGTGGAGGAGGGCGCGGTCGAGGGCGCCCGGTACGCGCCCGGCTGGGTCGCGGTGCTGATGCTGGTGCTCGCGATCACCGCCGTGGCCATGAAGGTCGTCGCGCACAACCCGTACGCGGACAGCGCCCGCGAGGCCCGCCGCGGTCTGCTGCGCGCCCGGATGACCTACGCCTGGCTGGTGGGGCGGGCCGGCCGGGCTCTACGGGAGCACGAGCATGCCTGGAGCGACCTGTGCGCGCTGCGGGACGAGTTGGCCTCCCATGTCCGGTTGGAGAGCATGCGCGTCTGGGAGGCGGCCATCCTCACCGCCCGTATGCTCCACGGCCAGGCCGGTCCGATGCCGCCGACCCCGGCCCTCCCGGGCGACGAGCCGGTGCAGGCGCCGACGGCGGCCTGGATGGCCCCGCTCTTCACCGGTGTGGTCGAGCCGCCCCCGGAGCTCGGCCCGCTGGTCGAGGCGCACCGCATCGCCGTCACCTGCGCCCCGGCCGAACTGCGGCTCCGCCGGGCCGAACTGATCGGCCGTATCGACCGCCAGCTCGGCCCGGCGCAGACGGCCTGACGCGGATCGCTCCCTCAGGGGCCCGACAGCCCGGCGCGCAGCTCCTTCTTGAGGATCTTTCCCGTGGGCCCCTTGGGCAGCTCGTCGACGATCCGGATCTCGCGCGGGTACTTGTAGGCGGCCAGCTGCTGCCGGCAGTGCGCGGTGAGGTCCTCGGGGGTGGTGTGCGCGCCGGGTGCGAGGCTGACGACGGCGACGACCTCCTCGCCGAGCCGGTCGTCGGGGCGGCCGACGACCGCTGCCTCGGCGACGGCCGGGTGGGTGTGCAGGACCTCCTCGACCTCGCGCGGGTAGACGTTGTAGCCGCCGCGGATGACCAGGTCCTTCTTGCGGTCGACGACGAAGAAGTAGCCGTCGTGGTCCTGGTGGCCGAGGTCTCCGGTGTGCAGCCAGCCGCCGCGCAGCGCCTCGGCGGTCTCCTCGGGCCGCCGGTGGTAGCCCTTCATGACGTTGTGGCCGCGGACGAGGATCTCGCCGACCTGGTCGGGGCCCGGCGGCAGTACGGCGCCGGTTTCGTCGACGATGCGGACCTCCACGCCCCAGATCGGCTTGCCGATGGAGAGCACCCTGCGCTGTTCGGTGCTGATGTTGAAGGTCGTGGTGCTGGCCGTCTCCGACAGGCCGTAGCCCTCCAGGATGGCCACGCCGGCGAACTTCTCCTCGAAGGCGCGGAGGATCTCGCCGGGCAGCGGCGCACCGCCGCAGACGCCGACCCGCAGGGCGCCGAGGTCCCGGCCGGCGATATCGGCCTGGAGCAGGGCGGTGTACATGGTGGGGACGCCGGCGAAGATCGTGCAGCGGTGCCGTTCGAGGGCGTCGAGGACCGCGGCGGTCTCGAAGCGCGGTACGAGGGCGAGGGTCCCCCCGTGGCGTACGGCCATGTTGAGGACGCCGGAGAGGCCGAAGACATGGAAGAGCGGCAGGACGGCGAGGGCGACGTCGTCGGGGCGGTAGCCGAACACCTCGCCGGTGAGGGTGCAGTTCATATAGAGCTGGAAGTGGGTCAGCTCCGCGCCCTTGGGGTGGCCGGTGGTCCCGCTGGTGTAGAGCAGGACGGCGGTGTCGTCGGAGCCGGTCGGCGCGATCTCGCCGGTGTCGGCCGCGGCGTACAGCTCCTCGTAGGGGCGGGTGCCGGGGAACGTCCGGTCGCTGCCGGGCAGCGGGACGACGTAGGTGGCGACGCCGTCGGCCAGCTCGGCTGCCTTGACGGCCTGGTCGGCGAACTCCTCGAAGGTGACGAGGAGTCGGGCGCCGGAGTCGTGGAGCTGGTAGGCGATCTCGGGGGCCTTGAGCAGCGGGTTGAGCGGGACCATGACCAAGCCGGCCTTGAGGATGCCGAAGTAGGCGAACAGGAACTGCGGCACATTGGGCAGCTGGACGGCGACCCTGGCGCCGGGCCCGAGGCCCAGGGCCCGCAGCGTGGCCGCGATACGGCCGGACGCCCGGTCGGCCTGGGCGTAGGTGACGGTCAGCTCCCCGATGTGGCACAGGGGCTTGTCCGGGTGGGATCGGCGGGATTCACACAGTGCGGTCGCGAGATTGAAGCTCATCCGGGCTCCTGGCGGGCTGCGGCTCGTATCACGCGGTGCATCGACGGACGGTGCATCGAGGGCTGCCGAGCATAGGGAGCCGCTAAGCATCGCTCAATAGGGCCTGCGCCGCCCAGAGCTCCGGATGCCGGACAAGGGGTGGAATCCGGCCGGAGTCACGGGCGATCGACCGGCGGCCGTCCCCGAGCGGCGGCACAACGCCGCGGCAGCTGATCACCCCACAGTGGATCAGAATGCTAAATATGGGGCATGACGGAAAAATTCCGGCGAGAGGGTGACGCCCCGAAGGGGTCGTCGCCCTCCCCCCGGCAACCCCTCCGCTCGCTGCTGAAGGGGCACAGCGTCGCCGGCCAGGTGTTCGTGCTGCAGCTCGCCCTGGTGGTGCTGCTGGTCGTCGCGGCCATGCTGGCCCTGGTCTTCCAGGCGCGGGGCGCGCTCACGCAGGAGGCCCGTCAGCGCTCGGTCGTCGGGGCCGAGATCTTCGCGCACGCGCCGGGCATCCTCGCCGCCATGAAGTCCGCCGACCCCAGCGCGGTGCTGCAGCCCCAGGCCGAGGCGGCCCGGAAGGGCTCCGGCGTGGACTACATCGTCGTGTTCCGTCCCGACGGCATCCGCTGGACCCACCCGGACCCGCACCTGATCGGCAAGCGTGTCGTCGGCGGCTCCTATGGGCCGGCCCTGCGCGGCAGGGCGTACACCTCCACCCTCCCCTCGGCCCTCGGCCCCGCGGTGAACACCGTCGTCCCGGTCGTCGACCGCGACCACTCGATCGCCGGGCTGGTGTCCGTCGGCATCCGCATCCAGAGCACCGACGAGCGGGTGGTCGACCAGCTGCCGCTGCTGCTCGGCTTCGCGGTCGCGGCGCTGCTGCTGGTCACCGTCGGCGCGGTGCTGATCAACCGTCGGCTGCGGCGGCAGACGCACGGGCTGTATCCGGCGGAGATGCGGCGGATGTACGACCACCACGACGCGGTGCTGCACGCGGTGCGCGAGGGCGTGCTGATCGTCGGCAGTGACGGGCGGCTGCTGCTGGCCAACGACGAGGCGCGGCGGCTGCTCGACCTGCCCGACAGCGCGGTGGCGGACCGGCTCCCGGTCGCCGACCTCGGCCTGGAGCCGCGGCTGGCCGCGCTGCTGACCGCCGGCGGGGAGGTGACCGACGAGGTGCATCTGGCGGGCGACCGGCTGCTCGCCGTCAACGTCCGTCCGACCGCCCCCCATGGCGGCCCGACCGGGTGCGCGGTGACGCTGCGGGACACCACCGAACTGCGGGCGGTCTCCGGCGCGGCGGAGGTGGCCCAGGAGCGGCTGAAACTGATCTACGACGCGGGGCTGGGCATCGGCACCACGCTGGACGTGTCGCAGACCTCCCAGGAACTGGCCGATGTCGCGGTCCCCCGGTTCGCCGACGTCGTCACCGTCGAGCTGCTGGAGCCGGTGCTGCGCGGGGACGAGCCGGAGAGCGGGGCGGGCACCGATCTGCGGCGGATGGCGGTCCGCGGCGTCACCGAGGACTCGCCCGTCTACCAGGTCGGCGAGGTGCTGCGGTTCCCGCCCGGCACGCCGATGGCGTCGAGTCTGGAGAGCGGCTACCCGGTCCTCGTGGACGATATGAGCAGCTCGGACGAGTGGCGGGGGCAGGACCCGACGGCCACCCGGCAGATCCTGGACGTCGGCATCCGCTCGGTGATCGCCGTCCCCCTGCAGGCGCGGGGTGTGGTGCTGGGACTGGCCAACTTCTGGCGGTCCGCGGCCTCCGGTGGCTTCACGCAGGAGGATCTGTCCTTCGCCGAGGAACTGGCCGCGCGGGCCGCGGTCTCGATCGACAACGCCCGCCGCTACACCCGCGAGCACACCCTCGCCGTCACCCTCCAGCGCAGCCTGCTGCCGCAGACCCTGCCCGCGCAGTCCGCCCTGGAGGTGGCGCACCGCTATCTGCCGGCGCAGGCCGGCGTCGGCGGCGACTGGTTCGACGTCATCCCGCTGCCCGGTGCCCGGGTCGCGCTGGTCGTCGGCGATGTCGTCGGACACGGTCTGCACGCCGCCGCCACCATGGGCCGTCTGCGTACCGCGGTGCACAACTTCTCCGCGCTCGACCTGCCGCCCGACGAACTGGTCAACCACCTCGACGAACTGGTCGGCCATATCGACACCGACGAGGCGCGGGCGGCCGGCGGGGCCGCGGGCGAGGGCAGCCCGGCGGACGAGGAGACCGTCTGGCCGGGCGTCAGCAGCGAGGCCGACGGCGTCCGCCCGGAGGGCGGCCGTACCGGCATCACCGGCGCGACCTGCCTGTACGCCATCTACGACCCGGTCGGGGGCCGGGCCACCGTGGCCCGTGCGGGCCATCCGGGACCGGCCCTGATCGGCCCCGACGGGACCGTCACCTTCCCCGAGGTGCCGGTCTCGCCGCCCCTGGGCCTGGGCGGCAGCGTGCCGGTGGAGACCGCGGAACTCACCCTGGCCGAGGGCTCCCGGCTGGTGCTGTACACGAACGGGCTGGTCGAGGATCGCGAACGCGATATCGACACCGGTCTGGAGCTGCTGCGCACCGCCCTGGCGTCCGACGCGGAGCGCACCCCTGAGCAGACCTGTACGGCGGTCCTCGACGCGATGCTGCCCGAGCACCCCAGCGACGACATCGCCCTGCTGGTGGCCCGCACCCGGCTGCTGGACCCCGCGCGGGTCGCCGAATGGGAGGTGCCCTCGGACCCGGCGGCCGTCGCCCCCATCCGGTCCGCCTGCCTGGAAAAGCTGGAGTCCTGGGGGCTGGAGGCGATCGCGTTCACCACCGAGCTGATCCTCAGCGAGCTGATCACCAACGCCATCCGCTACGGCGCCCAGCCCATCCGGGTCCGGCTGCTGCACGACCGCGCCCTGATCTGCGAGGTCTCCGACGGCACCAGCGCCTCGCCGCATCTGCGCCGGGCCGCGACCACCGACGAGGGCGGCCGCGGCCTGTTCCTCGTCGCCCAGTTCGCCCAGCGCTGGGGCACCCGCTACGCCCCGGGCGGCAAGGTCATCTGGACCGAGCAGTCCCTGGACGGCGGCGGGCCGGAACCCGGCCCGGAGTCGGTGGACGACATCCTCGACCAGTGGGACGACGTGCCCACGATATGAGGTGGACCGGGGCCGGCGGCCGGGCCGCTCGCGGCGGAGCAGGCCGGGCGGATCCAGCGCGGTGGCTCTAGCCTCGGTGAAGGGGCCGACAAGCAGATCTGGAGGCTCGATGGTGCCGCTGCCCCAAGCCCGTGATGTGGCCCCGCGACTGGCCACCGGCGCGTTCATCCTGAACACCGGGCTGATGAAGCTGCGGGCGGACCAGGCCACCGCCGAGGGCCTGCACACGATGGCCCGTACGGCGTATCCGTTCCTGGAGAGGATTCCGGCCGAGCGGTTCACCCGGCTGCTGGCGTGCACCGAGGTCGCGGTCGGGAGCGCGCTGCTCGCGCCGTTCGTGCCGACCCGGCTGGCCGGGCTGGCGCTGACCGGGTTCGCCGGCGGGCTGGTCGGCCTGTATCTGCGGGTCCCCGGGATGCGGGAGCCGGGCAGTCTGCGACCGACCCCGGACGGCGTTCCGATGGCCAAGGACACCTGGATGCTGGGGATCGGGCTGGGGTTCCTGAGCGCACCGGGCAGAGCGCGCCGAGCGGCCCGCCGCCGGCGCTGCGCCGCCGGGCATCGGCACCACCACCGGTGCCGGTGCCACTGCCACTGACCTCCTTCCTTCAGCGGCTGCGGCCGGGGCCGGCCCGGCGGAGCGCGCGAACGGCGGCCGCGCAGCCCGCGCCCGCGAGGCCGGCGAGCAGCAGCACCAGCAGGCTCGTCCGGTCGGGCTGCCGAAACGCCAGGTCCGAGCGCTGGTTGAGCACGAACCCGTCGTAGAACAGCCAGCACACCAGGCCGACGGCGGGCACCAGCAGCGGTCTGGCCAGCGCGGAGACGGCCACGGTCAGCGCGGTGAAGACGGTGAGCGCGACGGCGGTGTGCGGAGTCCGGCCGGTCAGCAGCAGGGCGGTCGCCAGCAGCGCCGCGCCGACGCCGCCGAGCGGCACGGCGAGGTCGCCGGCAAGGGTGCGGGTGGGCGGCGCCCGGTGGGCGACACGCGGCGGGCGCGGCACGGCGCGCGGAAAACGGGCGATATGCACCATGCGCGGGCGCCGGAGCGGCGTCGGGGGGTGAAGCGCAGCCATGGGAAGCACCTCCTGCCATGGGCCCTCGGCCCATGCCGTCAGTCTGCGCGCCCCAGCGGTGCCCGGGCACCGCGGTGGCGTCTGTTGACGCGGTACGTACGGACTACGGCCGGTTTCTGACACTGCCTTGACGCCGGGGCCCGGCGCGGCCGATGTCGCCGGGCGCGGGGCGGGCCGGATCGCCGGGCGCACGGTGTTGCATACTCGCTCCTCGTTGCCGAAAGCAGCCCGAACCCTCGACCGACGAACGGCAGGACGTATCCGCATGACCACCCCCACACAGGCGGACCCCGCGCCCGCCGCCCCCGCAGCCCAGCGGTGGCGCGGCTGGCTGCTGGACGGGCTGAGCAGCCGCACCGCCCGTCACCCCGGGCCGCACGGCACCCCGCCGGCCGAGCACAAGGGGCACTCGTGGTGGCGCGTCATGTGCCTCACGGGCGTCGACTACTTCTCGACCCTGGGCTACCAGCCGGGCATCGCGGCGCTGGCGGCCGGACTGCTCTCGCCGTTCGCCACCCTGGTACTGATCGCGCTGACCCTGCTCGGCGCCCTGCCCGTCTACCGCAGGGTCGCCAAGGAGAGCCCCAACGGTGAGGGCTCGATCGCCATGCTGGAGCGGCTGCTGCCCTGGTGGGCGGGGAAGCTGCTGGTCCTGGTGCTGCTCGGGTTCGCCGCCACGGACTTCGTGATCACCATGACGCTGTCGGCCGCGGATGCCTCGGCGCACGTGGTGGAGAACCCGTTCGCCCCGCAGGCGCTGCACGGCGCGAACCTGTGGATCACGCTGGTGCTGCTGGCGGCCCTGGGCGCGGTCTTCCTCAAGGGCTTCCGGGAGGCGATCGGCATCGCCGTCGGTCTCGTCGGGACCTACCTGGTGCTCAACGTCGTGGTGCTGGCCACCTCGGCCTGGCAGGTGCTCTCGCACCCCGTGGTGGTCGGCGACTGGTGGAGCGCGATGAGCGCCCAGCACTCCTCGCCGCTGGCGATCGTCGGGGTGGCGCTGCTGGTCTTCCCCAAGCTGGCGCTGGGCATGTCCGGCTTCGAGACCGGTGTCGCCGTGATGCCGCAGGTCCGCGGCGAGGCCACCGACACCGACGCGCGGCCGGCGGGCCGGATCCGCGGCACACGGCGGCTGCTGACCACCGCGGCCCTGATCATGAGCTGCTTCCTGCTGCTGTCGAGCCTGGCCACCACCCTGCTGATACCGCAGAAGGAGTTCGAGACCGGCGGCTCGGCCAACGGCCGCGCGTTGGCCTATCTGGCGCACGAGCACCTCGGCGAGGCGTTCGGCACCGTCTACGACATCTCCACCATCGCCATCCTCTGGTTCGCCGGCGCCTCGGCGATGGCGGGCCTGCTGAACCTCGTACCGCGCTATCTGCCGCGCTACGGCATGGCTCCGGAGTGGACCCAGGCGGTGCGCCCGCTGGTGCTGATCTTCCTGGCCATCGCCTTCGGCGTCACCTTCGTCTTCGACGCCAGCGTCGACGAGCAGAGCGGGGCGTATGCGACCGGTGTGCTGGTGCTGATGCTCTCGGCGTCGTTCGCCTCCACCGTCGCCGCCCGCCACCGCCGGCTGCGTGCGGCCACCGTCGGATTCGGCGCCATCACCCTGGTGTTCGGCTACACCCTGATCACCAATGTCATCGAACGGCCCGACGGTCTGAAGATCGCGCTGCTGTTCATCCTCGGCATCCTGCTGACCTCCTTCGCCTCCCGCGTCCATCGCGCCTTCGAACTGCGCGCCATCCAGGTCGACTTCGACGAGACGGCGGTGCGGCTGATCGACGCCGCGACCGCGGCCGGACCGCTGCGGGTGATCGCCAACGAGCCCGACGAGCGGGACGCGGCGGAGTACCGGGAGAAGGAGTACAGCCAGCGCGAGGAGACCCATATCCCCGACGGCCGCCCGGTGCTGTTCCTGGAAGTGACCGTCCGGGATTCCTCGGACTTCACCAGCGATCTGCACGTCCAGGGCGAGGAGCGGTACGGGGCGCAGATCCTCCGCGTGGAGGGTGCCGGTGTGGCCAACACCATCGCCGCGGTGCTGATGCAGCTGCGCGAGCACACCGGTCAGGTCCCGCACGCCTACTTCAACTGGACCGAGGGCCACCCGTTCAGCCATCTGCTGCGGTTCCTGGTCTTCGGCGACGGCGAGGTCGCGCCGGTCACCCGCGAGGTCCTGCGCCGCGCCGAGCCCGACCCGGCCCGGCGCCCGCGCGTGCACGTCGGCTGACGGCCGAACCCCCCGCTGAACCCGCCCGGCCGGCCCGCCGGGCGGGTTCAGCCGCGTCGGCCGAGCGCCTTGGCCCTGCCGTGCGACCAGCCGGTCAGCAGCACACCCACGGCGACCAGCGCCAGATGGGCGGTGAGCGCGACGCCGAAGCCGCCGCCGAGCCAGCCGAGGAGGCCGGCGTTGCCGTGGTCGACGAGCAGCCGGATGGCGCCCTGTGCGAAGAGCACCATCACCACGGCGCCGATGCCCTGCAGGATGTCGTACTTCATCGGTGTCCCCGAAGTCCCCTCGTAGAGTTCCGCGCCGCGATGCGCGCCGGATTTCCTGTCGCCTGGCGCGCCGGTTATTACGCACCCTTGAGACGTTACGAACGTATCATTGAGAAAGTGACGACCTACGGCCGATTCACTGGTGAATTCGCTTTTCGTCACACAATTTCAGGTGCCGGAAAGGGGAAATATGCGTGACGAAAAGGAGCCGGCGGCCGGGCCGGTGTGCCGCATGTGCCGTGCGGTGCTCACCCCTCCCCGGCGCGGCCGGCCGGCGCTCTACTGCTCGCGCAGCTGCCAGGCGAAGGCATACCGGCGGCGCAGGCAGACGCCGGCTCCGGCCGCCGAGCGCCCGGCGACGACCGGCGCCCAGGCCCGCCGGCGCCGGCAGGTGGCCGAGGCGCTGTGGCGGATCGCCGCCGAGCGGGGCCTGCACGCCGCGAGCCTGCGGGAGGTGGCGGCCGAGGCCGGGGTGTCGCTGCGCGCGGTGCAGTACCACTTCGAGAGCAAGCACCAACTCCTGGTCACCGCGCTGCATATGCTCCACGAGGAGAACGAGCGCATCGCCCGCACCCGGGTCCCCCACGACCCCGCCGACCCGCGCGCCCTGCTGCGCGCGGTGCTGGAGGAGTTCCTTCCCGTGGACGCCCAACGCACCACCGCGCTACGGGTGTTCGCCGCCTACTACGCCCGGAGCCTGACCGATCCCGCGCTGGCCGAGGTGTTCCTCGCCGCCGAGGCGCCCCTGGAGCGGCTGGTGGCGGACCTCATCGGGGCGGCGCAGGCCGCCGGGCGGACCGCGCCCGGCCTCGACGCCTGGCACGAGGCCGATCTGCTGGTCTCCGGAGCGATCGGGCTGGGCGGCGATGTGCTGCACCACCGCCGCACACTGGACGACGTACGCCGCACCCTCGACTACCACCTCGACAAGATCTTCGCCGGGGACCCGGCGGACACCGCGCGGGTCCCCGGCGAAGGGGCGGGCGAGGACGGTCAGCGGGTGGCGGCCTCCGGGTAGAACTCGCGCGGGCGGCCGCGGTGGTCCTTGAGGCGGCCGAGCAGGCTCGCCGGGTATTCGATGAGCCAGTAGCTCGCCGCCGCCACGGGCAGCGCCGCCGCGAAGACGATCAGCAGGGCCGACGGGAAGCCCGGTTGGCCGACCGGCAGCAGCCCGGCCTTGTGGAGCTGGAGCATCACCGGCTCGTGCCAGATGAACAGGGAGTAGCTGATCAGCCCGACGGCGGTGAGCCAACGGGCCGTCAGCATCCGCTGCCAGAAGGCCGGTTGCCGTACGTGGACGGTGCCGAAGACCAGTGCGGCCCACAGCAGCGAGGCGAGCGGGTGGTAGAAGGTGAAGGTGAAGTTCTCCGGTCCGGAGTCCAGGGAGAGGGCGAACAGCCCGGCCAGCCCCACCCCGGCCAACGGCAGCGCGGTGCGCGGGCCGAGCCGGCCCCGGTCGCCGAGGGCGACCACCGCCACGGCCAGCCCCATCCCCGCCGCGAAGCCGCCGAACCGGGCCTGCGGGCCGAAGTACACCACCCAGTCGGTGTGCGGCACACCGAACGCGTAGTGGGCGACGGCGATCCAGGCGAGCGGCGCGGCGAACAGCACCCCGCACCCCGCCGCGCACACCGCGACCCGGCTGCCGCGCCGCCGCAGCGGCCGGCAGGCCCGGACCGCCAGCGGCCCCAGCGCCACCAGCAGCAGGTAGAACAGCACCTCCAGCGAGAGCGACCAGGTCGGGCCCAGGGTGTAGAAGATCCGCTGCCCGTCGAAGACATGGGTGAAGGTGAGGTGCTCGACCAGGTCCCGCCAGTCGCCCGGCAGGGTCGGGTTGCGCATCGCCCAGACGACCAGCACCGCCAGGACGTACAGCGGCAGGATCCGGATCGTGCGCCGGAAGAGGAACAGCCGGGCGGGCTTCGTCGAGCGCCCGTCGATCGCGGCCCGCGCGTACGACAGCGTCAGCAGATACGCGGACAGCACGAAGAACAGGTCGATCACTTCGAGGGACAGCACCGCGCCGAGCGCCGGGTCGTCGACCGGCGGGTGGGCGCCCTCGGCGTCGTAGCGGAAGTACTGCTGCCATACATGGAAGACGACGGTGCTCAGCGCGGCGAGCCCGCGGAAGCCGTCGATGGCGCTCGCCCGGTTGCGGGCGGGGGCGGCCTCGGCGCTCATCGGCGGGCCACCGCCTTGGTGGCGGCCCGGGGCGTGACCCGCCACTGCCGGTCGCCCAACGCCTCCTTCAGATGGGCCTGCCGGGCCACCATGTTCTTGAAGTGGCTGTAGAAGAACGTCGAGACGAGGAGGTACGACCAGAACCACCGGCGGCGGGCGCGCAGTTCGGGGACCGCGAGCCGCCAGGCGAAGAGCGCCTGCACGGGACCGGCCGCCATGGTGAACAGCACGGCCAGTACGCACACCGGCACGGCCCAGTCGAGCCGGTGCAGACCGCCGGCCCGCCAGGCCGAGTACAGCAGGATCGGCAGGATCTGCAGCGTCAGCCAGGGCTGCACCTCGCGCCAGCCCAGCAGGACGAACAGGCCGAGCTTCTGACGCACCGTGAACACCGGTGAGCGCAGACCGCGCCACAGGTGCTTGAGGGAGACCTGGAGCCACCCCTGTGCCCAGCGGGAGCGCTGGTTCCACAGGGCCTTCAGGGTGGTGGGCGCGAGTTCGCGGGAGATCAGGGTGCGGTCGACGGCGAAGCGGGCGCCCTCGCCCAGCGCGCGCAGCGTGGAGTCGATGTCCTCGGTCAGCATCGAGCCGTGCATCCGGGTGCGGGCGAGCAGGTCGGTGCGCCAGAAGCCGTTCGAGCCGCCGAAGACCCCGAAACCGTAGAGCCGGGTGCGGCCCGGGTGGCTGACGGCGTAGATCGCCTCGAACTCCACCGCGACCAGTTCGGCGACCCGGGAGCTCTCGCCGTTGCGTATCACGCAGTGGCCCTGGACGACGTCGTAGCCGTTGGACAGCCAGTGCCAGGCGTCCTTGAAGGCGGTCGGGGCGGGGTGGTGGTCGGCGTCGAAGATGCCGACGAACTCGCCGCGGACGCGGGTGACCGCGGCGTTGATGTTCTGCGCCTTGGAGGTGGAGCCGGCGACCGGCAGCAGCACCAGCCGCGGGTCGCGGGCGGCGATCTCGCGCAGGGTGTCCTCGACGGGCAGCGGATGCGGCGTGTTGTAGGCCAGCACGATCTCCAACTCGTCGGGGTACTCCAGCCGCAGGAACGACTCGACGGTGTCGACGATGGTCGCCGCCTCATTGGGCAGATAGGCGGCGATGACGGCGCTGGCCGGCGGGTACGGCGCCCCTGGGCGCTCGGGGCGGCCCCGGGCGTCGAGCGAGAAGAGGCACTCCAGCACGATCAGCAGCGCGGACAGCACCAGCCCGGCCACCACCACCCAGTACATGGCCGAGCCCAGGTCCCAGCCCAGCGCGTAGGTCTGCCGGTAGAGCAGGAACGGCACGGCGACCCCGATCAGCAGCGCCAGGACCGGGGAGAGCGCCGAGAGGGCGGGACGCAGCAGCGCGCTGGGCGGCCGCCGGCGGTGGCGGTGCGGTGCGCCGCGCATCCAGGGCGCGTAGCGCACCGGCCGCAGATCCCGGTGGCGCAGCGCCTCCTGTACGGCGTCCCGGGCCTGCTCGACGGCCTCGGCGCCGTCGGCGCATCCGGTCAGCGGCAGCCAGCCGACGGCCGGGGTGAGGCGGACGTGCTCGTCGGCGACGATGAAGCGGGTGCCGGCCACGGTGGCGGCGAACCGCTCCAGGCCCCGGCGGGCGGTCTCCTCGTCGACGCCGGGCAGCAGCATCAGAAGGCGGCCGTCGTCGTCCCGGCCGAGCCGGTCGCAGAAGCCGCCGAGCCCTCCCCCGGCTCTCGACTCCTCGTGAGCAGGGGGCACCCCATTGGCCACCCCGGCCAGCCGCTCGGCGAGCTCCCGGCGCACCCGCTGCCCGAACCGGGCCTCCAGCGCGGCCGTCTCGGCCACCGAGACGACGGCGAGCACACCGCCGTGCCGGGCGGCTTCGGGGCGCCGCAGCTCGCGGTCGAGCTCGTCCAGGAAGTGCGGAGGGGAGTAGAGCCCGGTCCGCGGATCGCGCGGCAGGCTCTCGACCGGTACGGGCACCCGGCGGAGTTTGGCCTCGATACGGGCGGACAGCTCCCCCGGATCGAATGCCTCGGGTATGCAGTCGTCGGCGCCGTGGCGCAGCAGGTCCGCCACGCCGGACGGCTCGGGGGTGGTGGTGACCATGAGCAGCGGCAGCGCCCGGCCCGCGGACGCGGTACGGACCTCACGGATCACCGCCAGCCCGCTGTTGTGGGGTGCGCCGTCCTCGTCGAGGGCGACGACGGCGTCCGGGTGGGCCCGCCCCATCTGCCGGTCGACCTCGCCGGGCGGGGCCTGGCTGACTTCGTGGCCGGTGGCGCGCAGGGTCCGGGTGAGCCGCTCCAGGCGCGGTCCCGGAGCGCCGACGACCAGGACGTGCCCGCCGTCGCGGGCGTGGTCGGCGGTGTCGTGCGGGGCGCGGTCCCCGTCGTCGAGCAGGGCCAGGGGTGGGCCCTGGGAGTTGCCGTGGTGCGAAGTGAGCACCTGGGATTGTCCTTTCGTGCAAGGAGACATGCGAAAGCGGATCCGGTCGCCGGGTATGGGGCGTTTTCCGGACCTTCGGCCGTCCGCCGGCCGTCGGCCGCGTGGCCGTCAGCTGCGTGGCGGGCGGGACGCCCCGGTCGCTCTCGGCGTCCGTCTCTCCGCGGGACGGACGGGGAAGCAGGGACGCGGGGCCGCTGAGGCAGGCTCCGAGCAGGGGAACGCGCAGGTGCGTTCCAGCACTGATCGCATATGAGGGGGTCCCATCCTGATCGGATTGTGGGGGGAGGACCGGATGTCGGGTGCGCTGCCGGCCGGCTCCGCGGACGGTGTCGGTCGGCAACGTCAGCCTCGGGGATCACTGTGACACCACTCCCTCATCCACGTAACGCTCTGATTACAGACCGCCGTCCGGTCGATCCCGTGCCGGGCTACCGCCCGGTAAGCACCGAGGCATCGGCTATACCCAGTAAGCGAGTTGATGAGCGAAATCGGACAGATAGTGCACATCTCTCGCGCCCGTCCGTCCGTCGGCACCGGAACCTTCGACTCCAAGGGAACTGGAGCTTCGTACGTATGGACCATCTGTTAATCTGCCCGCCCCTGGAGGTTCCTCCAGCCCCCCCGCCCCCCAAGCGCCCCTCGATCGAAGGGTGCAGCGAGGTGTCCCGTACGTGTACAGCACTCCCTTCTCTCCCGCCGAGGCCAGATCCGCGCGGGCCCGGGTGGGCCTGAGTACGGCTCAGGTCGCCCAGGCCATGACGGCGTGCGGCGCACCGGTCCGTCCTGAGCTGATCGAGGCATGGGAGTACGGCTCCCAGATTCCGACCGAGCCGCAGCTGTTCGTGCTCGCCGACGTCCTGTGGTGCCCGCCGACCGCGCTGATGGGCGTCGAGCCGCGGACGCTCGCCGAGCACCGGATGGCCCGCCAGCTGAGCGTGGAGCGGCTGGCGCAGCTGATCGGCATGGACCCGGCCCGGTACTGGGCCGCCGAGTCGGCACAGCAGTGGAGCGGTGACTACCGGCAGACCAAGGCGCTGGTGGAGGCTCTGGGGCTGTCGCTGCGCAAGCTGATCGGGGTGATGGGCCGGGACGACGAACTGGCCGGGCACATCCGGTCGGCCATCGACGGGCGCTGGAAGGCGCATGTCGGGCCGGTCACCGAGATCACCACGCTGAACAAGACCCGGGTGAGCGATGCGCTGCGCACGATGCACGCCGAGTTCGCGGAGTTCTCCGAGCGCTACATGGGGCACGTGGTGGCGCGCAACGACGACTCCCGGCTCAAGGAGGTCGCGGCCGAGCGCTCGGCGTATCTGCGCAGGCTGGCCGACCACTTCTGGGAGCTGATCGGCGAGGCGGGCGAGGCGCCGCCGTTCAACACCGTGACCACGCACTGACCGCGCCCGCGGGGACGGCGGCGGGCAGGCGGGCGGGGAGGGACCGGAATCCGGTTTCCTCCCCGCCCGCGGCCGTTGGCGGACTCAGTGGGCGGGGGTCCCCCAGGGCGGCCCCTGCGGGTCGTGCGGGGGCTGCATGCCCTGCGGGTGCTGCGGGTGGTAGCCGCCGCCCTGCGGGTGCTGCGGCGCCGGCGGGCTGTAGGCGCCCTGCGGGTGCTGCGGGCCCGGCCGGCCGTACGCGTCCGCCGGCTCGTGGGCGGCGGCCGCCTGGTGCGCGTCCGCCGGCTCGTCGGCCTCGATCTCGTCCCAGTCGATCTCCATCGACTTGCGGCCGGTGAAGACGTTGAAGAAGAGGTTCAGCAGGACGGCGGTCAGGCTGCCCAGCGTGATCCCGCTGTTGAGCACCGCACGGACGTCCTCCGGCATCCGCTCGAAGAACGGCGCGACCGCGCCCGGCAGCAGCGCGGCGGCGAGGCTGACCGCCAGGATCAGGGCGTTGCGCTCCTCGCGCAGGTCCACCTTGCCCAGGATCTGGATGCCGACCGCGGCGACCATGCCGAACATCGCGATCGCGGCACCGCCGAGCACCGGATGCGGAATCGCGGCCACCACGCTGCCCGCCTTGGGCAGCAGCCCCATGACGATCATGAAGCCGCCGGCCGCGACCACCACGAAGCGGCTCATCACCTTCGACATCCGCACCAGGCCGATGTTCTCGGCGAAGGCCACGTAGGGGAAGGAGTTGAAGACACCGCCGAGGACGGTGGCGACACCGTCGGCGCGCAGCGCGTTGGCGACGGTGGCGTTGTCGACCTTCTTGCCCGTGATCTCCCCGATGGCGTAGACGTCTCCGGTGGTCTCCACCATCGTGATCAGCATGACGACGACCATGGCGATGATCGGGAACACCTCGAACTTGGGCATTCCGTAGTGGAACGGCGTGCTGACGCCGAACCAGTCGGCGCTGCCCACCCCGCTGAAGTCCGCGTCGCCGAGGAGCCAGGCGACCCCGGTGCCGACGACCAGGCCGAGCAGGACGGCGAGGCTGCTCAGGTACGACTTCCCGAGCCGGACGACGAGCAGGATGAACAGCAGGGTGCCCAGCGCGTACAGGAGGTTCTTGGTGTCGCCGTACTCGGGGTGGCCCTTCAACTGCGCGCCGCCGGCCGCGTCTTGCAGGCCCTGCGGAATGAGGGTGAGGCCGATGACGGTGAGGATCGTACCGATGACGATCGGCGGGAAGTACTTGACCAGCTTGCTGAAGAACGGCGCGAAGAGGAAGGTCGCTATGCCCGCGGTGATCACCGCGCCGTAGACGACGAGCAGTCCGGCGGTGCCGCCGCCCGCCCCCAGGCCGATGGCGATCATCGGCGAGACCGCGGTGAAGGTCACGCCCTGGACCAGGGGCAGCCTGGCGCCGATCTTCCAGACGCCGAGGGCCTGGATGATCGAGGCGATACCGCAGGTCAGCAGGTCGGCATTGATCAGATAGACGAGCTCCTCACGGGAGAGGCCCAGGGCGTTCCCGAGGACGATCGGGACGATCACCGCACCCGCGTAGAAGGCGAGGACGTGCTGGAAGCCGTAGAGCGTGAGCTTGCCGACGGGAAGCACCTCGTCGACGGGGTGCGCCCGCTGGCCGGGGAACTGCGGGGGGTCTTGTCGGGAGACTCGTGCCATCTCTGCCTTGCCTTCTAGAGGTAGGTGAATAAGAAGGGACCGGCACCGTCGTGTCCGGGGTGACGGACGGGCCGGCTGGGTCCTAACAAAGCCGACGTTCGGCGGTGTCGCCGACACCACGTAGCCCTGTTCTGCACTCTGCGTCCTGGTTCGCCAGGACTTCCTTCGATCAGCACGGCAAATTCCGGCATTTCCATGGAATTTACAGGTTGGGCTAATCGAATTGCTCACCTTAGTTGACCTGCGCCCTTTCTCGCGAGTAACCGGTCGTATTCGCTCGCATAAGGGGCGGTCATACCCTGAAATGCCGTTTTGGGCAGGGAATTTGCGGCCGGTGGTGCGGGTGCGCGAACAGGCGAGGCGGGGCCGGCCGCCGTAAAATCCTGGTATGGCTGAGCGGCCGGACGCGTCCACCGCGCCTGAACTCGTCGTCGAGTCCGACGGCGGCACCCAGGTGATGAGCCCCGGGCGCGTCTATCACGTGGGGCGGGACCCGCGGAGCGAGGTCGTACTGGACGACGCCAGGGTCTCCTGGCACCACGCGGTCCTGCGGGCCGACGCCGGCCACTGGATGGTGCAGGACGAAGGCAGCACGAACGGCACCTTCGCCGACGGGCGGCGCATCCAGGAGACCGGGGTCGGACCGGGCAGCGTGATCCGCTTCGGCAACCCCGCCGACGGGCCGTGCGCGGTGCTCTCCAGGGTGCCGCGGCCGAGCCGGGTCGACCGGCCGTCCGCCGTCTCCCACCCCGCCGGCACCCACACCTTCCGCCACCCCACCTCCATCCGCCCGATCCCGGCCGCCCGGACCACCCGGATCGGCCGCTCGCCCGACAACGACCTGGTCATCGACGACCTCTCGGTCTCCCGCCGGCACGCCGAACTTCGGGCGGGCCCCGAGGGCTTCGAGATCGTCGACCTGGGCAGCCACAACGGCACCTACCTCAACGGCCAGCCGGTGGAGCGGGCCCCGATGGCCCCCGGCGACATCGTCGGCATCGGCCACTCCGCGTTCGCCCTGGTCGGCGACGAGCTGCAGGAGTTCATCGACACCGGTGAGGTGTCACTGGACGTGCAGGACCTGAGCGTCCGGGTGGACAAGGGCAACAAGACCCTGCTGAACCGGGTGTCCTTCCCGGTGGGTGAGAAGTCGCTGCTCGCCGTGGTCGGCCCCAGCGGCGCGGGCAAGTCGACGCTGCTCAACGCGCTGACCGGACTGCGCCCCGCGGACGAGGGCACGGTGCTCTACGACGGCCGCGACCTCTACCGCGACTACGCCGAGCTGCGCCAGCGCATCGGGCTCGTACCGCAGGACGACATCCTGCATCTGCAGCTCACCGTGCGGCGCGCCCTCGGCTACGCCGCGCAGCTGCGCTTCCCGGAGGACACCGCGAAGGCCGAGCGGCAGGCGCGGGTCGACGAGGTGATCCACGAACTGGGCCTCGACCAGCGGGTCGACCAGCCCATCCACAGCCTCTCCGGCGGCCAGCGCAAGCGGGTGAGCGTGGCGCTGGAACTGCTGACGAAGCCCTCGCTGCTCTTCCTCGACGAACCGACCTCCGGCCTCGATCCCGGTATGGACCGCTCGGTGATGCATATGCTGCGCGGCCTGGCGGACGACGGCCGCACCGTCATCGTCGTCACCCACAGCGTGCTGAGCCTGGACGTCTGCGACCGGCTGCTGGTGCTGGCGCCGGGCGGGACGATCGCCTACTACGGGCCCCCCGAAGAGGCGCTGCCCTACTTCGGCTACGCGCAGTGGCCGGAGGCGTTCGAAGCCTTCGAGAACGACCGGGGCCGGGCCTGGGCGGACGAGTACCGCGCCTCGCCGCAGCACCGGCGCTATATCGCCATGGACTCCCACCAGCCCCCGCGCGCCCCCGAAGCGCCGAAGGGCCCGGTGGAGGCGCACAAGGCGCAGAGCTGGGGCGCGCAGCTGAGCACCCTGGTCCGCAGGTACGCGGCGGCGCTGACCGCCGACCGGACGTTCCTGATCATCATGGTCGCGCTGCCGTTCGTGATGGGTGCGATGGCGCACGCCCTGGCCGGGTCCGCGCTCACCGCCGATTCGGCGATCAACGCCCTGCTGATCCTGTGCGTCGGAGCGGTGCTGACCGGCGCCGCCAACGCGGTGCGGGAGCTGGTCAAGGAGCGGACGATCTATCAGCGGGAGAGAGCCGTCGGCCTGTCCCGCTCGGCGTATCTGATGTCCAAGGTGCTGGTCCTGGGCCTGATCACGGTCGTCCAGGCCGTGGTGCTGACCTTGGTGGCGCTGATCGGCGTCAAGCTGAACGCGCCCGGAGGCAAGGGCGTGTTGCTGCCGCCACTGATCGAAATCACCCTCGCGGTGGCGCTGTTGGCGTTCACCGCCATGATGCTCGGCCTGTTCGTGTCCGCGCTGGTGCGCAAGGAGGAGGTCACCATGCCGCTGCTGGTCCTCCTCGCGATCATCCAGGTCGTGTTCTGCGGTGCGCTGTTGGAGCTGAACGGCGTACCGGTGCTGGAGCAGCTGGCATGGCTGGTGCCGTCCCGGTGGGCGCTCGGCGCCATGGCGGGCACCATCGATCTGCACCACCTGATGCCGCAGGGGACCTCGGACCCGCTGTTCCGACACACGCCGGGGGTCTGGCTGCTCAACATGGGCATGATGCTCGTGCTCTCGCTGGTCCTCGGCTTCGTGGTGACCAAGCTGCTGCGGCGGCACGAGCCCGAGATCATGCGCAGATAGCGCCGAGGAGCGGCCTGTGACCTCACCGGAGTTCCTCCCCAGCCATGTCGTCCCGCCGGAGGGCATGGCGACCTGGTCCGCCCCGGACTCGACCCTGCCCAGCTCGCCGCTCGACCCGCTGCTGCCCGTCCAGGTCGTCGACCGGCGCGGCGACTGGGCGCTGGCGCTGTGCTCCAACGGCTGGTCGGCCTGGGTCGACGGCCGGCTGCTGCTGACCGTGCCGCGCGAGCCGCCGACCGCCGCACAGCCCGCCGCCCGGACCACGGACCCCCGCTCGCTGCTGGGCGCGGCCGAGGACGAACTGGTCAGGTACCGGCGGCTGATCGAGGAGCTGGCCGCCGGGCAGCTCGACCGCGAGTCCTTCGCCGAGCGGACCCGCGGCACCCGGCTGGGCGTGGTCGTGGACGGCGACGCGGTCTGGCTCTACGACGCCCGGCACGAGCGGTGGTGCTACTGCGACGGGGTGTCGATGCAGACGTGCGCGGTGAGTGCGCGACCGTCGTCGAGGGACTCCGGTCAGCGGCCGGGGCCCGCATCCGCCCAGGAGTACCCGGAGTCGCGGTGAACGGCGAGCCGGCCGACCGCAACCGGGAGCGCTCCACCGCCCCGGACTCCTCCGGGCTGCGCGGGCACAAGATCGCCGGATACCAGCTGCAGGACGAGATCGGCCGGGGCGGGATGGGCGTGGTCTACCGGGCGCAGGACCTGCGGCTCGGGCGCATCGTCGCGATCAAGCTGCTGGCGCCGGAGCGGGCCCGGGACGACACCTTCCGCAAGCGCTTCGAGCGCGAGTCGCAGGTCGCCGCCTCCCTGGAGCACCCGCACATCGTGCCGGTCTTCGACGCCGGGGAGGCCGAGGGGCTGCTCTTCATCGCGATGCGGTACGTCGAGGGGCTGGATCTGGCGGCGCTGCTCGATCGCGACGGCTCGCTGTCCATGGAGACCGCGTGCCGGATCGCCCTCCAGGTGGCCTCGGCGCTGGACGCCGCCCATGCGCACGGCCTGGTCCACCGCGACGTCAAGCCGGGCAACATCCTGATCGCCCAGGGCACCGACTACGACAGTCCCGAGCACGCCTATCTGACCGACTTCGGGCTGACGAAGCGGGCGATGTCGCTGTCCGGGGTCACCACCATCGGGCAGGTCGTCGGCACGCCGGAGTATGTGGCGCCCGAGCAGGTCTCGGGCGGCCCGGTGGACGGCCGCTGCGACATCTACAGCCTGGCCTGTGTGCAGTTCGAGATGCTGACCGGGTCGCCGCCGTTCCGGTGCGACGACATCCTGGCGCTGCTGTGGGCGCATCAGAACCGCCAGCCGCCGGCCCTGACCGACCGGCGCCCCGATCTGCCGCCGGCCTGCGACGCGGTGTTCGCCAAGTCCCTGGCCAAGGCTCCGGAGGACCGCTACGAGACCTGCCGGGGCTTTGTGTCGGCGCTGCGGGAGGCCGCCCGGGTGACCGGCCCGCCGCGCCCTCCGGCCTGGGCGGCACCGGTGTTCCGCGGCGGCAGGCCGTAGCCGCCCGTCGGCGGTTCCTCAGCGCCGCCCCACCTCGCCCGGGTGCCGTACGCCCCGCGCCAGCAGGCTGCCGAGGAAGCCGGTGACCAGCCCCCAGGCGATGCCCACCCCCATCAGCCGCCAGAGTTGCGGATACACGGTGACCTCGCCGCCCAGGTTGCCGCCGAGGTCGCCGACGCCGATCAGGGAGAGCCCGTAGTGGGCGTCGATCCGGGTGAGCAGTCCGACGACGAGCAGGGTCAGGGCCAGCGCCACGGCCAGCTCGACGGCGTGCCGCCAGGCCGGCAGCCGGGCCGGGGAGCGGACGGCCGCGGAGAAGGCGGCGGCCAGCAGCACCACGGCCGCCAGCGCCACCAGCAGCCAGGCGCGTCCGTCGTACTGGGCGAGCGTGCCGACGTCGAGGGTGCGCTGCCCCCGGGCGCGCAGCACCTGGTCCACGGCGTGCGGCACCGGCAGGCCGATGGCCTTGTCGACATGCCCCACCCAGCCGCCGCCGGTCCCCAGGCCCAGCGCCATCCAGGTCAGGTTCGGCAGCCCGAGGAGGAGCACCGCGAGGGTCTCGGCCGGACGGTCCTTGGTGATCAGCTCGACGATGCCGATGACCAGCCCGATCGCCACGTAGATCAGCAGCGTCAGCAGCATCGCGAAGGCCGGCGGCCGTACGGAGTCCTGGAAGTGCAGCAGCCGGGAGGAGAGCGGCGCCCGGCGCGAGACGAGGAAGGTCACCGCCAGCACCGCCAGCACCCACAGCAGCCCGAAGCCGAGCGTCGCCGGCACATCGGCGGAGAAGCCGACGGTGGGGGTGCTGCCCAGCTCGGCACCGATCTGGTCGACGAGGTCGCTGCCCACCGAGATCTGGAAGTCGTGCCGGGCGGCGAGGCCGAGCAGCAGCAGGAGCACCAGCCAGCACACCGCCGTGCGGGCGATCCGGCCGAGCAGCTCCCGGGTGCCGGCGACCGCTCGGTGGCGCAGCGGCAGCAGGAAGACGGCCCCGGTCACCAGCGCACCGGCCAGGGTGACCGACAGCGGTACGACGTCGAGGGTGGCCTGCGCCTCGCCGATGATCCCGGCGTCGCCGGCCAGGGTGACCGAGCCGCCGGCGGCGCTCAGGACCGCGGCCGCGACCACCGACGGGAACGCCCCGCCGGGCAGGTCCGCCGCGCCGGCCGCCCACAGGCCGAGCGCGGCGACCAGGAGCATGGCGGCGATGCCCGCGACGGCCGCGCCGAGCGCCTCGCCCCAGACGCGTACGGCGGGCGGTACGCCGGGGGTGTGCACCGGGCCGGGGGGAACGGTGGACGCGGGGCCTTTCGGCTGGCTCACGCTGTCTCCTGACCTTTCGCTGCGGATGCCGCGGCCACGGCGTGTGGCGCAGCCACCCACCACCGTAAGCACGCCGTGTACCGCCCCGCTTGCGGAGAGTGCCGGACCCGAGCACACAATGTCCTAGACACCAACAAACCAGGGCAATTCACTTGGCCGCTTGGCCCGGTGGCCCTTACGCGCCGGAAGAGGGACCCGTGACATCGCCACCGTCGCCCGACAGTCGCCCGACCGGGCCGCCGGCCGGCCCGCTCAAGCCGTCCGGCACCCCGCACGAGCCGACACGGGTCGACACACCGCAGCCGCGGACCGAGGCCGGGGGCCCGACTCCCCCGCCCCGCGGTCCCGGCAAGGGGGGCGGCGGCGGTGGCGGCGGTGGCGAGCCCGGGGGCGGCGGCCCCTGGTGGCGGTCCGCACCACGGGTCGCGATCATCGCGGCCGCCGTGGTCGCGGCCGTCATCCTCACCTTCGTCCTCACCCGTCCGAACGGCGCCGGCGCGGCCGAGATCTTCGCCGAACCGGCCGGCTCGACCGGTCGGGACCCCCTGACGGATTCCACCGCGACCGAGTCCGCCCCCGCCCCGTCCGCGACCCCCCGAAAGCCGGTGAAGGGCACCAACAGCAATATCTCCGGTGCGATGCCCGGCCTCTACGGCGGTACACAGAACAGCGCGAGCTGCGACATCGAGAAGCAGATCCGATTCCTGGGCAGCGTCCCCGCGAAGAACCGGGCGTTCGCCACCGTCGTGGGCCAGGCCCCGGAGAACGTCCCGGCCTATCTGCGGTCGCTGACGCCCGTACAGCTGCGCTACGACACCCGGGTCACCAACTACGGCTACAAGGACGGCAAGGCATACCCCTTCCAGTCGGTGCTCCAGGCCGGCACCGCGGTCCTGGTCGACGCGTACGGGGTACCGCGGGTGCGCTGCAAGTGCGGGAACCCGCTGACCAAGCCCCGGGCGCTGAGCGGGGCGAAGACGGTCGGCCACCCGTGGCCCGGCTACCGGCCCACCAACGCGGTCGTCGTGAAGCCCTCGAAGAAGGCGGTCCACGCGTTCACCCTGTGCGACCCGAAGACGGGCAACTGGTTCAAGCGCCCCAAGGGCGCCGAGGGCCCCAACGAGGACCGCCCGACCGCCCCGCCCACCGAGACCCCCAGCGGTCCCACCACCGAGTCCCCGCCGACGGGGTCGTCACCCCCGACCGGCGAGAGCCCCACCGGGGAGACCGGCACCACGACATCGGGGCCCGGCACGTCGGACACCGGCACCGCCCCCGGGACCACCGGCGGGCCCGGCACCACCGGCGGGACGCCCGAGCCGCCCACCGGCGGGACCACCGGGGACTCCTCGCCCGGCGTCGAGCAACCACCGGGTGGCGGGACTCCCGGCAGCAGCGGGTCCCCCGGCAGTCTTCCGCACTCCGAGGGCACGGCGCCGGCGAGCTGACGCCCCGCCCGGCGCCCGCGCCGCACACCTTCGATACCGAACCGTGTCCTGAATATTCGGTGCACCGGACAACCACCACAGCGGACAGACCCTCTGCATTTGCGGCGGGTGCATCGGCGGCCTTCGACGGTCACGCCCTCACAGGGCCGGGCCCCGCCGACGCCCGTCGTCTGCTTTGGAGGGACCCCCGTGCACGCCGCACCCCGTCGCCACCCCGCTCGGTTGATACCCGCCCTGATAGCGGCGGCCGGCCTGCTGACCGCGTGTGGGGCGGGTGCCGACTCGTCGAAGGCGTCCGCGCCGGAGGCCAAGGTGACCGTCACCCCGGCCGCGGGCACCAAGTCGGCCAAGCTCGGCTCGCCGATATCCGTGCGGGCCGACCGCGGAAAGCTCACCTCGGTCGAGGTCAAGGACGACAAGGGCGGCGAGGTCACCGGGCGGCTGGCCGGTGACGGCGCGTCATGGACGTCGGACGGCAAGGTCAGGCCGCAGACCACCTACACCGTCAAGACCAAGGCGAAGTCGGCGGAGGGCAAGGAGTCCGCCGCCACCTCGGTCTTCACCACCGAGCAGGCCGACAAGGTCAACAAGCTCACCAACACCCCGGGCGGCGGGCAGACCGTCGGCACCGGAATGCCGATATCGATCCTCTTCGACAACCCGGTGGCCGAGGACAAGCGCGCCGACATCGAGAAGGCGCTGAAGGTCACCACCCAGCCGAAGGTCGAGGGCTCCTGGGGCTGGGTCAAGGACTGGAGCGGCAAGAACCGCATCGACTGGCGCCCGAAGGACTACTGGCCGACCGGCACCAAGGTCTCCGTCAAGGGCGCGCTGGGCGGTATCGACTCCGGCGCCGGCGGCTGGTTCGCCCGGGACTACGACTTCGGATTCACCATCGGCGCCGACCACAAGGCCGTCATCGACGTTCCCTCGCACACCCTGACGATGTACGAGAACGGCAAGAACGTCGGCACCATCTCCGGCTCCGCGGGCTCCCCGCAGGACCCGACCCGCGGCGGGGTGCACACCGTACGCAGCAAGAACGCGGCCGAGACCATGGACTCCTCCACCATCGGCCACGGCGACGAGTGGATGCTGGACTCCAAGTGGGTCACCCACCTCACCGCCTCCGGGACCTTCCTGCACTCCGCCCCGTGGAACAAGCAGATCGGTGTGGTCAACAACAGCCACGGCTGCTTCGGCATGACCACCGAGGACGCCAAGAAGGTCTACGACTTCCTGTCGATCGGCTCCACCGTCGAGGTGAAGGGCACCAGCAACCCCAACAAGACCGATGTCGGCAACGGCCTGGAGGTCTGGCAGGAGACCTGGCAGCAGTGGCAGCAGCGCAGCGCGCTGAAGTAGCCCCCGCCTCCCTCCCCGCACACGCCGCCGCCCGGACCGCCGGGCGGCGGCGTGTGCCGTGAGCGGCCCCCGCTACACGGGACGCGGCCCGCGGTCAGCGGACCTCGGTCGTCGTCCGGCGGTACGTCGAGCGCCGGTCCTCGATGTCGGCCCAGCGGTCGCCGTAGACGTTCTCGACGATGCCCGGTGCCCGCAGGAAGTCGTGCGGGAAGCCCAGCGGCACCGCGCTCACCGCGTCCAGCCGCGCCAGCGCGTCGGCGTCCAGCTCGACGTCGACGCTCGCGAGGTTGTCGGCGAGCTGGCTCTCCTTGGTGGCGCCGATGAGGGGGACGACGTTGCCGGGACGGCTGAGCAGCCACGCCAGCGCCACCTGCGCCGGGCTCCAGCCGCCCTGCTCGGCAACCTCCAGCACCGCGGTGACGGTCTCCTCCGCGCGGTGGTCCGGCGCGGCGCTCTCGACGGTGTCCAGCCGGCCCGTCTGGCCGCTGCGGTACTTGCCGGTGAGCCGGCCGGCCGCGAGCGGCGCCCAGGCCAGCACGGCCAGGTCGAAGGCGCGGGCCTGCGGCAGCAGTTCCCGCTCCGGCGTGCGCTCCAGCAGGTTGTAGTGCAGCTGCGAGCCCGCGAACGCGGTCCAACCGCGCAGTTCGGCCAGGGTGTTGGCCTGCGCGATCTCCCAGGCCGGCCAGTCGGAGACGCCGACGTAGCTCACCTTGCCGGCGCGCACCAGGTCGTCGAGCGCCCGCATGACCTCCTCGACCGGGGTGAAGTTGTCCCGTGCGTGCACCCACAGCACGTCGAGGTGGTCGGTGCGCAGCCGGGCGAGGCTCTCCTCCACCGAACGGACCAGGCTCTTGCGGTGGTTGCCCGCGGAGTTGACCTCGCCCTTGCGGGTCGCGCAGGTGTACTTGGACGCCAGCACGAAGCTGTCCCGGCGGCCTTCGAGCAGCTCCCCCACGATCCGCTCGGCCGAGCCGCCGGCGTAGTTGTTGGCGGTGTCGACGAAGTTGCCGCCGGCGTCCGCGTAGGCGTCCAGGATGCGGCGACTGGTCTCCTTGGCGGCGCCCCACCCCTCCTCGCCGAAGGTCATGGTCCCCAGGCACAGCTCGCTCACCCGCAGACCGGTCCTGCCGAACAGTGTGTAGCGCACGGTTTTCCCCTCGTCTCCTCGCTCGACGTGTGGCTTCACGCTAGGAGCTGGAGCGCGCTTGAACGCAAGTCGCGCGCGACCGCGGGGGCCCGTTCACGAGTGCGGGCGAGCCGGGGCAGCAGGCGGGCCCCGGCCCCGCACCCCTGGGAACGCCGTGCGCGCGGCGTTCCTTCGGGGAGCGGGCCCGGGGCCCGGAGCTTCCGGTGCGTCAGCCGGTGATGATCGCCGGGTCGCTCACGCCGACCGCGCCGGTCTCCACGTGCCCCGCGAGGCGCCGCAGGTACGTGCGGTCGGTGTCGGACACCACGGTCAGGTCGTACCAGCGCTTGCTCGCGCGCAGGTCCACGGTGTGCTCGACGGTGGCGCCGGCGCGCACCTTGAACGTCTCCTTGGCGCCGCCGTACGCGTGGGTGAGGGTGAGGTTGCAGTCGGCGCTGCCGGCGTTCTTCAGGGTCAGCTTGAGGTTGCCGCTCGCCTTGTCGTGGCGCGCCGTCACCTCGGGGCCGGCGGTCTTGCCGGGGCCCTGGAAGGTCCGCAGGAAGCCGTTCGGGCCGAACACCGACAGGTCGTAGGCGCCCTTGGAGTACTTGGTGTTCCAGGTGTCGGAGAGCTTCTTGCCCTTCTCCGTGGTGTACGTCCAGGGTCCGTCGGTGCGGTTGCCGGACCGGACGTGGAAGCACGCGCCGGCCGCGTCACCCGCGCTGAAGGTGAGGGTGAACTTCCCGGCGGCCGGGTCCGCGGCGCCGTCCACCAGCGGGGCGTAGGGCAGCGGCCGGGTGGGGCGCGAGCCGGCCTCCTGCTTGGGCAGGGCGGGGTTGGCGGGCGGCTTGGGGAGGTAGTCGGGGTGCCGCTCGTGGTCCGGCGGCTGGTAGCCGTCGGTGTCCGGGAGCCGCTTGGGGTCGGTGTCCTTGCCGGCGAAGTCGAAGGCGGAGGTGAGGTCGCCGCAGATGGCCCGCCGCCACGGCGAGATGTTCGGCTCCTGCACGCCGAACCGCCGCTCCATGAACCGGATGATCGACGTGTGGTCGAAGACCTCGGAGTTCACGAAGCCGCCGGTGCTCCACGGCGAGACGACGATCATCGGCACGCGCTGGCCCAGGCCGTAGTGCCCGGCGGAGTACGACGCGTTGCCCGGGAAGTAGTCCAGGGCGGTGTCCACGGTGGACAGGCCCTGCGCCGCGGAGGACGGCACGTACGGCGGAACGATGTGGTCGAAGTAGCCGTCGTTCTCGTCGTAGGTGATGAACAGGGCGGTCTTGCTCCACACCTCGGGGTTGGACGTCAGCGCGTCCAGGACCTGCGAGATGTACCAGGCGCCGTAGTTCACCGGCCAGTTGGGGTGCTCCGAGAATGCCTCGGGGGCGGCTATGTAGGAGACCTGCGGCAGCTTCCCGGCCTTCACATCGGCCTTGAGCACGTCGAAGTAGCCGTCGCCGGCCTTGGCGTTGGTTCCGGTGCGCGCCTTGTCGAAGAGCGGCTCGCCGGGCTTGGCGTTGCGGTACTTGTTGAAGAACAGCAGCGAGTTGTCGCCGTAGTTGCCGCGGTAGGCGTCGTCGATCCAGCCCCACTTGCCGGCCGCGTCCAGGCCGTCACCGATGTCCTGGTAGACCTTCCAGGAGATCCCGGCCGCTTCCAGGCGCTCGGCGTAGGTCGTCCAGTCGTAGCCCAGCTCCTGGTTTCCCAGGACCGGCCCGCCGCCCTTGCCGTCGTTGCCCACGTGCCCCGAGAGCATGTAGTAGCGGTTGGGGTCGGTGGCGCCCATGAACGAGCAGTGGTAGGCGTCGCAGATCGTGAAGGCGTCGGCGAGCGCGTAGTGGAACGGGATGTCCTGCCGCTTGAGGTAGGCCATGGTGCGGTCGCTCTTGGCCGGCACCCACTGGTCGTAGGCGCCGTTGTGGAACGCCTTGTGGCCGCCCGCCCAGTCGTGGTCGAGGCCGGCGATGAACTGCATGCCGAGGTCCTCGGCGTCCGGGTGGAAGGGCAGCACCTCCTTGCCGCCGTCCGGCTGGTTCCAGACGGGCTTGCCGCTGGGCAGCGTCACCGGGCGCGGGTCACCGAAGCCGCGGACGCCCTTCATGGTGCCGAAGTAGTGGTCGAAAGAACGGTTCTCCTGCATCAGCACCACGACATGCTCGATGTCGTTGATGGAGCCGGAGAGTCGCTTGGCGGGGATGGCGGCGGCGCGGGCGATGCTGCTCGACAGTGCGGAGGCACCCGCGGTGGCGCCGGCGATCTGGAGGAAACGCCGCCGATTGAGTTCAGGCATGAGTCCGAGGACCTCTTCGGGTGTGTGGGGAAGCTGGCGATATTGGGGGCGCTGCTGTGCCGTCTTGTGAGGGGCTGTGGCGAAACCACGGCCAGCAGAGTGTTCCAAGAGGACCGAGTGTCAGGGAAGGGGGGGTGTCGCACATGTGACAGACGGCGGTACGCGCGCCGAACTCGCGAGCGTGCCGCGACGGTCCGTACGGCGGTGGTGGCCCCGTGCCGTCGCGCACCGGGGCCACCACCGCCCGCACTCATCGGGCCGGCGCCACCTCCAGCCCGACGGCCCGGGTCAGCCGGCCCGTGCGGTGCAGTCCGTACAGCGCGGCGCCGCAGGCCGCCCCGAGTGCGGGCAGGACGAGCCAGGGCAGGGCGGGCAGCCCGGCCGACCTGGAGGCGTCCAACGCGGCGCCGGTGAGCAGATTGCCCAGGGTGATGCCGATCCCGCAGATGGTGTTGTAGAGCCCGTAGTGGGTGGCGACCAGGCGGTCACCGCAGAGCCGGACGATGGTGTCCATCTCGAACGGGTAGGTGATCATCGTGCCGAGGGCGAGCAGCAGCGCGCAGAGCGCCGGCGGAACGGCCGCCAGCGCCCAGCGGGCCGGACCCGGTGCCGGCACCGGCAGTGCGGTGGCCGCCAGCAGCGGCAGGAAGGCCAGACCCATGGTCAGCAGCCCCCAGGCGAGGGCGCGTCCGGCCGGCATCCGGGCCTTGCACCACCGGGTCACCCGGGTCTGGCCCAGGATCGTGCTCAGCCCCGACACCGCGAACAGCACGGCCACCGCCGCCGTCCCCGACTCCCCCTCGCCGGCCAGCCGCCGCACCTCCAGCGGAAGCGCCAGATAGACCTGGAACGACAGCACATACGAGCCGATCATGGCTCCCGAGAACAGCAGGAACGGCCGGTTGGCCAGCACCCCGCGCCACTGGGACAGCACGCCCCTGCGCCGGCCGGCGCCGTCCGTTTGCGCGGACCCGCCGTCCCAGGACGGCAGCGCGCGGATCTGCACCGCGCTCAGCACCGCGAAGATCCCCGCCGACACCAGGCAGGTGACCCGGAAGTCGACGCCGGTCAGCACCATGCCCACCAGCGGGCCGAGCAGGATCCCCGCCTGGTAGAAGACGTTGAACAGCGCGAACGCCTCCAGTCTGCGCTCCCCCGCCGCGGCGGCCAGATACGCCCGTACCGCCGGGTTGAACAGCGCCCCGGCAAGGCCGGTGGCCGCGGACGCCGCCAGCAGCGCGGTCAGCGAGTCCACCAGCCCGAGCGTGGCGAAGCCGACCGTGCGCAGCACACAGCCGGCCACGATCAGCGGCTTGTAGCCGAACCGGTCGGCCAGGGTGCCGCCGACCAGGAACATGCCCTGCTGGCTGAAGTTGCGTACGCCCAGCACCAGGCCGACCAGCCAGCCGGCCAGGCCCAGGGTGCCGGACAGATGCCCGGCCAGATACGGCATCAGCATGTAGAAGCCGAGATTGATGGTGAACTGATTGACCATCAGCAACTGGACGCTGCGGTCGTAGGAACGCACCTGCGCGAGCGTGCCGGTCACCGGACCACCTCCCGCGGCGCGTCGGCGGGCGGGCGACCGGCGGCGTCGGTGCGCCCCGGCACCGGCGGTCCGGGCGGGGCGAGCGGATCCACCACGTCGGCGCACCGGCTCCAGACGGTGACCTCACGCTCGTCCGCGCGCCCCAGCGTCTGCGGCGCGTCCGCCGGCGGGGTGTCCAGCAGGCCGTTGGCGGCGCAGTACTCGTCGTCGTACACCGTGCTCAGATAGCGCTGCGGCCCGTCCGGGAAGATCGCCGCGATACGGGTGCCGGCCGGCTGGACGCGGCTTTGCCAGGCGGCGACCAGCGCGACCGCGCCGACGCTCCAGCCGCCGGTGGCGTAGTGCGAGGAGGCCAACCGGCGGCAGGTCCACACCGCTTCGCCCGGGGCGACCCAGTGCACCTCGCTGAACTGGTCGTAGGCGACATTGCGCGGATAGATGCTCGACCCCAGCCCGCGCATGAGCCGGGGGCGGGCGGGCTGGCCGAAGATCGTCGAGCCGATGGTGTCGACCCCGACGAGCCGCAGCTCCGGGTAGAGCTGGCGCAGCACCCGCGACACCCCTGCGGAGTGCCCGCCGGTGCCCACGCTGCACACCAGGACGTCGATATGGCCCAGCTGGGAGGCGAGTTCGAGGGCCAGCGGCAGATAGGCGGTGGTGTTGTCGGGGTTGTTGTACTGGTCGGGGCACCACGACCCGGGGTGCGCGGCGAGCAGTTCGCTCACCCGGTCGCGGCGGGCCTGCTGCCAGCCGCCGGAGGGATGCGGTTCGGGGACCAGCTCGACCTGGGCGCCGTAGGCGGTCAGCAGACGGGTCATCGAGGGCTCCAGGCCGGGGTCGGTGACCAGGCTGACCGGATGGCCGTGGACCATTCCGGCCAGCGCCAGGCCGAGCCCGAGGGTGCCGCTGGTGGATTCGATGATCCGGGCGCCGGGCCGCAGCTCACCGCGGGCGCGGGCGCGTTCGACCATGTGGAGGCCCGGCCGGTCCTTGATGCCGCCCGGGTTGCGGCCCTCCAGCTTCGCCCAGAAGCCGCGGCCGGGCGGGGTGAGCGGCTCGGAGATGTGCAGGACGGGGGTGTTGCCGACCAGGCCGGGGATGCCGGCGGCGGGACCCGGGGCGCCCGGGTCGGTGGTGACGCCGAGGGGCGGGAGGTCCGGGATCCCGAAGGGGCCGGAGCCGGCTGCCGTGGAAACAGAGTGCATGATTCGCTCTCGCTACGGTGTGGGGAGTGACAGGGACGCTCGTCTGGCGTCGCCCGCGGTGGGCCCGACGGCGCCACCGCGCGGCGGGACGCGGCCGCGGCTCCTATATCCGGCACCGGCACAGGGCGGCGAGGGTGGACCGGCCGTCGCACACCGGTCTGCGGGACCCGACGGCGCTCCGGGGCGCCGGCCGCCGCACGGCGATGGCGGATGCGGGCACCCCCAGGACCGCAGGGGCGGCGCCCTGCGGCTCCGGGGCCGTCCGGCCCTGCGTGACATGGCCCGGCGCGCCGGGTCCGCACTCGGCGGCGGAGTGCCCGTCGTCCGTCGCGGCCGGCACCGCGGCCGCGGGCTCGGACCACGCCGACGCCACGGCCGCCGGTACGGCCACATGGTGGTGCCCGTCCGCACCGTCGGCACACGGCAGCAGCACGGACAGCAGCCCGACGGCGAGGAGGAGAGGGAACGTCGGCCGGACGGTGCGGCGCAGCGCGGAACGAACCGGTGATCGGGGCGCGGGGCGGAACGTCGACGTCAGGCGAACGCGATACGGGGTGGGGGCGGGCACGGGTCCTCCGAGAGGCTGCCGCCGCCGCGTCGCAGCAGAGCAGGCGAACGCGCACGCGGGCAGGCGAAGTCAGCAGGGCGTGAACCGGAATTGGCCGGAAACCGGGCCTGCTGCTCTAGACCTGCTGAACGACGGAGCCCGCGGCACCGCTCAAGGGTGGAGGCGCGGCGGCGGGACGCGGGGGCGGACCGGAGCGGCCCTGGGGCGGCGCGTGCCAGGAGGAGCCCGCCAGGGGCTTGGCGCAGGGAGGCGCCACCGAAGTGCCCTGCTGCGGCGGCGCCGACACACACAGCTCGTGGGAGTGCTGACCCGGGTCTCCGGGGTGGCCCGGGTGCTCGGAGCGGCCGCCGTCCTCGGATGCGAGCCAGCCGCCGGATTCCACGGCGGCGGCCGGGGCGGCCGCGATCGGCACCGCGCTCACCAGATGCCCTTCGGCGCTCTCCGCCCGCGCACCGTGCGCGACCAGCACGCTGATCAGCAACGCGGCCAGCCACAGCAGACGAAACGGAACCGCCGAACCGCGGTTCCGCACCCTGCCGTTGAACCAACGGGCCGTTGCCATGCCACGATCGTAACCGGGGCGGGCGGCCGCCGGCGGTAGGCCGGTGCCCGCCAGACGGTTATCGGCCTGCCGGCGAGGCGCGCCGGCGATGACCGCCCACGCCTCGCCACCTCATCTCACCGAGGGCTCACCGGTCTCGCCGGGGGCACATCGGCCCCACTGCCCCTGCGGACACGCCCCTCTCCCCGATGAGGGCGCATCAGGCGAACGACACCGCGGGCGAGGCCGCCGGTGCCGCCCCGTCGGCCGTGGCCCCGGCGGCCGGCTCGCCCAGCGGCTCCACCGGGACGGCCGGCTGCCCCTTCGCGTCGGGCACACTGCGCAGCGGGGCCTGGCTCGTCAGACGGACCTTGCGGGTCTCCTCGACCCGTCGGGTGAACCAGATGACCTTGCCGTCCGCGGTCCCACAGGTGCCCCAGCTGTCGCTCAGCGCCGCCACCGTCGACAGTCCGCCACCGCCGGCGCTGCGCAGCTTGGGCAACCGTGGGCCCTCGTCCGCGACGGAGGCCGTCAGATGGCGTCCGGACCAGCGGAGTTCGACGACGCAGCGGGCGTCCGGGCCGATATGGCGATGGACGTTGGTCAGGAGTTCCGCCACTCCCCGGCATACGGGCGGAATATGCAGCTCAAGATTCCAGTACCGCAGGTGCGCGGCCAGAATCCGCTGGATCTGCGGCACACGCTCCGCCGAGGCATGCAGTTCGACCGTGTAGTGCCGGTCGCTGGGAAGTGTCATGTCGTGGCTCCTCACCGCGAGGCTCACGCCCTCACCTCGTTGGACCAACGAACCCCGAACACGAAGAGTGAGCATTTATCACGTATGGGTCATTTGTCATGGTGTCCCGACGGCGAGGCTTCCGCAACAGATCTTGGGCCACCGGAGTCCCGCACCGCCCTCGTCCGCCCCCGCCGCCTCACAGATGCGGCAGGAGCTTGTCGGGCGTGAGCGGCAGATCGCGCAAGCGGACGCCGATGGCGTGCCGTACGGCGTTGGCGACGGCCGCGGCGGTGCCGACGATGCCGATCTCCCCGATGCCCTTGCTGCCCATGGGGTTGAGATGCGGATCCTCCTCGTCCAGCCAGTGCGCCTCGATCCGCGGGACATCGGCGCAGGCCGGCACGTGGTACGAGGCCAGATCGCACTCCGCGAAGTCGCCGAAGGCGGGGTCCAGACCGCTGCCCTCCATGAGGGCCATCCCCAGCCCCATGGTCATACCGCCGATGAACTGCGAGCGCGCCGTACGGGAGTTGAGGATCCGCCCGGCCGCGAACACGCCCAGCAGCCGGCGCACCCGGATCTCCCCGGTGACGGTGTCGACCTGGACCTCCGCGAAGGTGGCGCCGAAGGAGTGCCGGGCGTACGGGGACCGCTCGGCCGTCTCCTGACGGGTGTCCGCGGTGACCGTGAACCCGTCGGACGGGAGCGGCCCGACATGGTCGCGCAGCCGGGCCCGCAGCCCCGTACACGCCTTGTGCACGGCCCAGCCCCACGATCCGGTGCCCGCCGAGCCGCCGGCCAGCAGCGCGGGCGGCAGATCGCTGCTGCCGATCTCGATACCGACCCGGTCCTCCGGTACGCCCAGCGCGGCGGCGGCGACCTGCGCCAGGACGGTGCGGGCGCCGGTGCCGATATCGGTGGCGTTCACGCGGATGCGGAAACCGCCGTCGGCGGCCGCGTGCGCCTCGGCCTCGGAGGCCGCCTGGAAGACGGGGTAGGTGGCCGAGGCGACGCCGGTGCCCAGCAGCAGGCGGCCTTCCGGCCGTACGGCCGGCCGCGGATCGCGCGGCTGCCAACCGAAGCGCCGGGCGCCCTCCCGAAGGCAGCCCACGAGGTGCCGGCTGCTGAAGGCGCGGTCGCTGTCCGGCTCGGTGTCCGGCTCGTTGCGCATCCGCAGTTCGACGGGGTCGATGTCCAAGAGGACGGCGAGTTCGTCGACGGCCGACTCCAGGGCGTACATGCCGGGGGCCTCGCCCGGTGCGCGCATCCACGAGGGAGTCGGCACGTCGAGCGGGACGACACGGTGCACGGTGCGGCTGTTGGGCGAGGTGTACATGACGCGCCCCGGGACCGCGGCCTGCTCCACGAACTCCTTGACGGTGGAGGTGTGGGTGGCGATCTCGTGCGCGAGGGCGGTGATGACTCCGTCCTCGCCGGCCCCGATGCGCACCCGCTGGACGGTCGGTGCGCGATGCCCGACGACGGCCGGCATCTGGCGGCGCGGCAGGGACAGTTTGACCGGCCGCCCCGTGTGCCGGGCGGCCATCGCGGCGAGTACGACCTGCGGGCGCGGTGTGCCCTTGGAGCCGAAGCCGCCGCCGACGTGCTCGGAGACGACGGTGACATCGCTCGTGTCCAGTGCGAACAGCGCGGCCAGGTCCTCGCACACCCTGGTGGAGCCCTGGCTGGAGTCATGGACCGTCAGACGGCCGTCGTTCCAGTGGGCGGTAGAGGCGTGCGGTTCCATGGGGTGGTTGTGCAGCGGGGGCACGGTGTAGGTGGCGTCGACGGTGACCGGAGCGGCCGCGAACGCCGCGTCGAAGTCGCCGCGCTCCCGGGTCCCCGGATAGCCGCCGTTGGCCGTCTCCGCCGCGTACAGGCCCGGATGCCCGGCGCTCAGCTGCACGTCGTGCGCGTCGGACTCGTAGGTGACGCGTACCGCCTCGGCGGCGGCGCGGGCGGCTTCGAGGCTGTCCGCGACGGCCAGCGCGACATACCAGCCGCGGTGCGGCACCCGGTCCTCCTGGAGCACCGACAGCGTCGGATCGTCGGCGGCCGCGAGACGGGGCGCGTTCTCATGCGTCAGCACCGCGCACACCCCCGGTAGCGCGAGCGCCCGCGCGGTGTCCACCGCGGTGACCCGGCCACGGGCGACGGTCGCCGGCACCGGCCAGGCGTAGGCGCAGCCCGGCGGGGTGTGTTCGGCCGCGTAACGGGCGGCGCCGGTGACCTTCAGCCGGCCCTCCCGACGGACGAGCGGCGCGCCCAGGGGGTAGGGGGGAGGACCTGACGGGAACTGGGGGGTCATGGCGGCGTCCTTGGGGGGTGGGGGCGGTGAGGAGTGCGGTGGAGGGCCTCGGGGGTGACGGTGCCGTCCGGTCCGCCGGTGCCGTCAACCGGCCGCGGGCGGGTTCGGCGGGTCCGCCGGGTCTGCCGACTCCGCCAGGTCCGACAGCACTCCGACGGCGAGACGGCGGGCCAGGGGGACCTTGAAGCCGTTGTCGCGCAGCGGCCGGGCAGCGCCGAGTTCGGCGTCGGCGGCGCGCTGGAAGGTCACCTCGGTGGCCGGCGCGCCCCGCAGCACCTCCTCGGCCGCCCGGGCGCGCCACGGCCGGTGCGCGAGCCCGCCGAACGCCAGCGCCGCGTGCCGTACGACGCCGTCGCGCACCTCCAGTACGGCGCCGACGGAGACCAGCGCGAAGGCGAACGAGGCACGGTCGCGGGCCTTGCGGTAGCGCGAGCGCGCGCCGGGGCCCGCCGGGGGGAGCTCGACGGCGGTGATCAGCTCGCCGGGCCGGATCACGGTGTCCTGCTCCGGCTGTTCGCCGGGCAGCCGGTGGAAGTCGGTGGCCGGCACACTGCGTTCGCCGTCGGGGCCGTGCAGGTGCACGGTCGCGTCGAGGGCGGCCAGCGCGACCGCCATGTCCGACGGCTGGGTGGCGACGCAGTGTTCGGAGTGGCCCAGTACGGCGAGGTCGCGATGCGCGCCCTCACGGGCCGGGCAGCCGCTTCCCGGGGCGCGCTTGTTGCAGGGCTTGGAGACGTCCTGGAAGTACAGGCAGCGGGTGCGCTGCAGCAGATTTCCGCCGGTCGTCGCGGTGTTGCGCAACTGCCCGGAGGCACCTGCCAGCAGCGCCTGCGACAGAACCGGGTAGCGGTCGCGTACGGGGGCGGCCGCGGCGAGATCGCTGTTGCGGACCATCGCGCCGATGCGCAGTCGGCCGTCCGGAAGCTCCTCGATACGGTCGAGCGGCAACCGGGTGACGTCGATGAGCAGCCGCGGCGTCTCCACGCCCAGCTTCATCAGGTCGACGAGGTTGGTGCCCCCGCCGAGGAAGCGGGTACCGGGCCGGCCGTCGGCCGCCCGTACGGCCTCCTCGACGCTGGCCACGCGGACGTATCCGAAGGGCTTCACGAGGCCGCCCCCTGACCGGCCGGCCGACCGGCCGCGGCGTCCTTGGCGCTGACGTCCCCGACCGCCTCGACGATCCGGGGGTAGGCGCCGCAGCGGCACAGATTTCCGCTCATCCGCTCGCGGATCTCGTCCTCGCCGAGCTCCACCGGAGCCCCGGGGCCCGCGGTGGCCGGGGTGACGTGGGACGGAAAGCCGTCGGCCGCCTCCGCCAGCACCCCTACGGCCGAGCAGATCTGGCCAGGGGTGCAGTAGCCGCACTGCAGGGCGTCCCGCTCCAGGAACGCCTCCTGGAGCGGGTGCAGCCGCTCCCCCTCGGCCAGGCCCTCGACGGTGACGATCCGCCGGCCGTCCTGTGCCACCGCCAGCAGCAGGCAGCTGTTGGCGCGCCGCCCGTCGACGAGCACCGTGCAGGCGCCGCACTGCCCGTGGTCGCACCCCTTCTTGGCGCCGGTGAGACCGAGGTGCTCACGGAGCGCGTCCAGGAGCGTCGTCCGGTGATCCAGGGTCAGCGGGTGCGCCCGGTTGTTGACATGCAGCTCCAACTCGGACGCCTGACCGGACTCTGGCCAGGCGCCGCCGGAGTCGGCCGGGGCGCTGCCAGGGGAGGCCGGCGGGGCGCTGTCGGCGGTGGCCGGCGACGCGCCGCGGTCGGCCGGTGGTGGGGCGTTGTCGCCGGCGGCCGGCGGATCGTTGGTGGGCTCCACTCGGTCATACCTTCCGGGGTGGGGTGGGGTGGGGTGGGGGGAGGTACACGGTCCTCCGGCTTC
>NZ_JBVHQM010000034.1:0-94467 GCF_055567415.1 Streptomyces sp. NPDC026575 | reverse complement strand
GAGGGGCTGGGTGTCCGGACGTAAAGCGCAGCAGTCCGGACACCCAGCCCCGGAGGACCGCCACCGGCACCCGAACAGCCCCGCGCAGCGGACCCCGCCCGCCGCAGGCGAACCCAGAGAAACCCCCACGGCGGGACAGCCGACAACGTGGGAAGCACCCCCAAGCGCAGCGACTAGCGACGGCGCCGCAGCACCCGTCCCACCACCACCGCCGACGCCAGGACCACGGCCGCCGCCGGGGCGGCCCAGCGCAGGGTCGCGGAGGTGCTGTTCGCCTCGGGGGCGGGCACCGGCGCGTAGCGGCCGCGGGGCGGGGCGTGGTCGACCTCCTCCGCGCTGCGGCCGATCATCGTGCGGCGGGCGTGCGCGGCCTCCGCGGGGGTGCCGTCCGTGTCCTCGCCGTAGGCGTGCTCGGGGTGCGCGTCCTGCGCCGCGCCGTCCGCGGCCAGGTCGTCCCTCGCGGCCAGGTCGTCCACCGCTCCGAGGGCGTCCTCGTCGCTGAGCGGATCGAGGGAGGGCGGCGGCACCTCGGTGTCGAACACGCCGTGCCGGGCGGAGTCGTCGGCGTCGGCCGGCGGCCGCTGCCGCAGATCCGCCGCCAGGTTCTCCGCGAAGCGGTCCAGCAGCCGGCGGCCCGCGGACCGGGCGGCCTGGTCGCCGACCTCGGCGAGCCGGCCGTCGCTGTGCAGCGTGCCGGCGCAGGCCAGGGTCGTGCCGGGCCCGGGCTCGGTGGCCGGGGAGAGGCGTACGGCCAGCGTCAGCACGACCGCGCCGTCGCCCCGCGCCTCGGTGCCCTTCGCCTCCACGGTCACCGTGGCGGGCGCGCCGTCCTCGCCGGGTCTGTCGTCCGCGGCGCTGCTGACCGTCAGCGTGCCGCGATAGGTGATGGTGGAGCTTCCGATGCGCAGCCGCAGCCGGCCCTCGGGGCAGTGCGGGGCCGCGTCGGCGTCGAGCTGGACTCCCGGGACGCAGCGCGCCACCCGCTCAGGCTCGGTGAGCGCCTGCCGCACGGTCCCGACGGGAAACGGAACGTACACCTCATGCTCCATGACATGGGAGCCTAATTCCTTCTCCAGCGCCGAGGGGACCCCCTGGCGGGTGTGGGCGGTGTTCGCGTCGGGTCCGCCCGCCCCGGGGCCTGCCGCGGCTCCTTGGCCCGCGTGCACGGCGGGCCGTCGTATCAGTCCAGATATTGCGGGTGCATCAGCGTCGACGCCCGCAGGCCGGGCATCCGGGCCCGGGCCGCCCCGCTCCGGCCGGCCAGCAGCTCATCGACGGTGAGGCCGCCCAGATGCGGCGCATCGGAGGGGTGCACGAACCGCGGCGGGCGCCGGGCGGCCAGTACGAAGCCCCAGTAGCGCGGCCCGCCGGGCGGCGGGGCGGCGGTGTGCTCCTCCGCGGCCGCCGACCGGGCCGGTCCGCCCAGGCGGTCCGGGCCGTCGGAGACGTCCGAGGGCCGGCCCGGCAGGCGGTACGGGACCGTCGCCAGGCCCACCGACCGCACCGTCGCCTCCACCGTCCAGTACGACCGCGCCCGTGTGCCCGGCGGCCCGGCGTGCACCACCAGCCGCCCGTCGGGGGCCAGCATCCGCGCCGCCATGCCGTAGAACTCCTGGGAGTAGAGCTTGGTGCTGGCGGTGATGCCGGGGTCGGGGAGATCGGAGACGATGACGTCATACGGCGCCGGGTGCCGGCCGTGCACGCCCTGCCGCCGCAGCCAGTCGAAGGCGTCGGCGGTGACCACATGCACCCGCGGATCGTCCATCGAGTGCTGGTTGAGGCGGGAGAGCCCGGGGTCGGTGCGCGCCAACCGCACGACGCCGGGGTCGAGTTCGACGACGGTCACCGAGCGGACCCCGCCGTGGCGGAGGATCTCGCGCACCGCCAGGCCGTCGCCCCCTCCCAGGACCAGCACCCGGGCGTGCGGACCGCCCGACAGCGCCGGGTGCACCAGCGCCTCGTGGTAGCGGAACTCGGTGTCGGCGCTGACCCGCAACCGCCCGTCCAGATACAGCTCCAGCGGCTGGCCGGAACCTTTCCTCCCCCGCCCCGCACCGACTACGGGCCCCGTCCCCCCGGTCATCACCACTTCCTGGACGCCGGTCTGCACCGCGACCCGCGCCGCCGAGCCGTACACCGCCCGCCGGGCGGCGCGTTCGAACGGCGTGGCCAGCAGCATCCCCGCAGCCAGCAGCGCGAGCACCAGGACGTTGACGCCGAGCAGCGTCCAGCGGGCGCGGACGGTCAGATCGCGGCGGAACAGCCACAGCACCAGCACGCCGCCGGCCGTCGCGTTGATCGCGCCGGTGACCAGCGCGCCGGTCAACTGGCCGAAGTGCGGCAGCAGCAGAAAGGGAAAGGCCAGTCCGCCGACGAGCGCACCGACGTAGTCCGCGGCGAACAGGTCGGCGACCGCGCCGCCCGCGTCCTGCCGGCGGACCCGCTGGATCAGCGTCATCAGCAGCGGCACCTCGGCGCCGATCAGCACGCCGATGGCCAGGGAGAAGCCGACGAGCGCGGAGCGGGACTGGCCGTACCAGGCGAAGCAGGCGTAGAGCGCCATCGCGGAGCAGCCGCCGACCAGCGCGAGGACGGCCTCGACCGCGCCGAAGCCGACCGCGGCCCGGCAGCGCAGCCGCTTGGCGAGCAGCGCGCCGACGCCCATCGCGAAGACCATGACGGACAGCACGACCGACGCCTGGGTGACCGAGTCGCCGACCAAGTACGTTGCCAGCGCGACCAGTTCGAGTTCGTAGACCAGACCGCAGGCGGCGCAGACGAAGACCACGGCGAGGACCAGCAGCCTGCCGAGCCCGGCCGGCACGGGAAGTCGCGCCGGCGTCATGGCCTCCGGCGGCCCGAGGGCTCCGGTAAGAGCGGACTCTGGCGGGTCGATCATGAAATGAACGCTACGTGACGATTCGACGCCTCTGGGTCACCCACACGAGTGCACTCTGCGGGCTACACGCGTCAGTTGGGGCGATGTCGATGCGTGGGGCAGAGCGGGGCGTCCCCGCCGCGCGCCCGGCGCACACCATGCCGCACGCGCCTCAACGCACCTCCGCGCCCTGGGCGCGCACTCCTAGCGCGCGCCACAGCCCCCTCGCCCCCGCTCCCTCCACGACCGCCGGTGGCGCCGACCCTGCTGGTCGCTTTCGCCGGGGCCCCGTTAGACCGCCGCGACCGCCGCGCGTACGCCCACGCGGGTACGGGTGGCCACCAGGCGGCCCTCCTGCGGATACGCGTGCCAGGTCCGCCAGCGCACCTGCCCCTGCTGACACTGCGCCAGCATCGCGGTGAAGGCGTGCGGCGAGCCGGGGAACGTACCGGCCAGGCCGTGCGGATGCTCGGCGACCAGCGCCAGCAACTCCTGTGCGCGGCCCGCGAACGAGCCGCGCGAGAGCGTCTCCACATGCGCGGCGAATTCGTACTCCCAGTCGCCCAGACGCTTCGCCACACCGAGCGGCAGCGGGGTGCTGCTGCCCGGCATACAGGCGACCGTTTCGGAACAGGTGCCGTGCTCCTCTTCGAGAAGCACCTGGTGAGAAGCGCCGAGCAGCCTCAACTGCACCTGGGCGCCATGGAGTTGGAGATCGAGGACGGCGAGGGCCGGCAGGGGTTCCCTGCCCAGCGCCCAGGCCAGGTCGGATGCACGGGTATCGGTGTACGCCGTCGTCAAAGTGGTGAGCATGGGTCGGCTCCGCAAGCACGCAGTGGAAGGGTGGGCCGGCCCGCCCGAAAAGGATCAGGAATGTACGTCTGCCTGCCGGCTCGTGCCCACGTGGGATCGGAGAACGTGGGGGATTCTCTATGAAGAGGGAATCATGAAAGCCCGGTCGCCCACAGCGTTTTTACCCATCTTCGCCGGGTTTCCATCCCCTAGAGGGCCATGCAGTTCAACTGTTCAACATTCTTACGCCCAGCGGGTGTTGGCGCTTTCGCCGAGCCCGCCGGGCGCATATGCGCAGGGGCACAAGCCACCCGCATGTGTGCAGCTGAACGGGCCCTTTCGGGCGGTCCGGTCAGCGCCGTGCGAAGGTGCCGCGTCGGCTCAGCAACCCCCGCCGCCACCGCCGCAGCCACCACCACCGCCGCCGCCGCAGGAGGAGGAGCCCCCGCCGCAGGAGGAGCCGCCGCACGAGTGGCCACCGTGGTGCCCGCCCCCGTGATGGCCGCCGCTCGAACCCGCGCCGCCGGCGGCCCACCAGCTGCCGCTGCTCGAACCGCTCGACTTGCGGTACCCGCTCCCGCTCCGTCCGCCGGTGCCGCTCCGCGAGGCCAGGGCCACCAGCCCGATCACCACCGCACAGATCACCAGGAAAACCACGATCCCCATCTGCCTCACACTCCCTTTCCGTCCCCCGAAGCGTGGGGGCGCCTCCCACGCCGTTCAGGCAGTGGGGGCGCATCGCTCCAGCCGGCGCCCCGTTGCCCCGCTCGCGGCGCCGTCCGCGCCGCCGGCCGTCCTCGTCGACGGCCGTCTCAGTCCTGTATGCGGGGCTGATGCCCGGGCCCGGGAGTCTCAAAGCACAGTTGAGGAAGTCCAGAGGTTCGGCGGAGGATGGCGCGCATGGACCGACCGCTGCTCAACCGCCGCCTCGCCGAATTCGGCACCACGATCTTCGCCGAGATGTCAGCACTCGCCCTACGGACCGGCTCCATCAACCTCGGCCAGGGCTTCCCCGACGCCGACGGCCCGGAGGAGGTCAGAGAGGCAGCGGTCCGTGCCCTGCGCGACGGCCGCGGCAACCAGTACCCGCCCGGTCCCGGCGTCCCCGAACTGCGCACCGCCGTCGCCGCCCACCAGGAGCGCTTCTACGGCCACCTCGGCCTGTCGTACGACCCCGACACCGAGGTCCTGGTCACCGCCGGCGCGACCGAGGCCATCGCGGCCTCGCTGCTCGCCCTGCTGGAGCCCGGCGACGAGGTCATCGCGCTGGAGCCGTACTACGACTCCTACGCCGCCTGCATCGCGATGGCCGGCGGCCGGCGGGTACCGGTGACCCTGCACGCCGATCCGGAATCCGCGACCTACCGTCTCGACCTCGACGAGCTGCGCGACGCCGTCACGGATGACACCCGCCTCATCCTGCTCAACACCCCGCACAACCCCACCGGCACGGTCCTGACCCGCGCCGAGCTCACGGCCGTCGCCGAGCTGGCGGTGGAACGCGACCTCCTCGTCATCACCGACGAGGTCTACGAGCACCTGGTCTTCGAGGGCGAGCACCTGCCCCTGGCGTCCTTCCCCGGGATGCGCGACCGCACCGTCACCATCGGCTCGGCCGGCAAGACCTTCTCCTTCACCGGCTGGAAGGTCGGCTGGGTCACCGCGGCGCCGGAACTGGTGAGCGCGGTCCGCTCCGCCAAGCAGTTCCTCACCTTCGTCTCCGCCGGCCCCTTCCAGTACGCCGTGGCCGAGGCCCTCGCCCTGCCCGACGGCTACTACACCGGCCTGCGCGACGATCTGCGCGCCAAGCGCGACATCCTGGCGACCGGCCTGGCCGACGCCGGCTTCCAGGTCTTCCGCCCCTCGGGCACGTACTTCATCACCACCGACATCCGCCCCCTGGGCGAAAAGGACGGCTTCGCCTTCTGCCGCGCCCTGCCCGAACGCGCCGGCGTCGTCGCCATCCCCAACGCCGTCTTCTACGACCACAAGGACCGCGGCGCCCCGTACGTCCGCTTCGCCTTCTGCAAGAGCGTCGATCTGCTGGAGGAGGCGGCGGGACGGCTCAAGCGGCTCTGAGTCCGGCCGCCGGACAGACGAGGGCCCCGGAGCCGGCAGCTCCGGGGCCCTCGCAGCCGGGTGGGTGTGGGACGTACGGGGCTCAGGCCTCGTCGTCGCCCGGCTTCTCGTCGGAGTCGCCTTCGATCTCGGCCTCCAGGCCGAGCTGCTCGACGATCCACTTGTCGAATTCGATCGACGCGCGGACCCAGCTGACCGTGCTCGACACGAAGTGTTCGAGCGAGACGCCGGTGCCGATCAGCATCGATGCCTCACCGATCAGACGGACCGTGCCGTCGTCATGGGTGTGGGTGTAGGCCTTGGGCCACAGCGTCCGGCGGTTCCAGTCGTCGATCGCCTCCAGCAGCTTCGACTTCTCGTCGATGCCGTGGGCACGGTCGTAGAACGTACGGACGGAGAAGATCTGCTGCTCCTCCTCGCCCCGGAACATGAAGTACGTGCGGAACTGCTCCCACGGGGCGGCGAGGTCACCCTCCTCGTCGACTACGTACTTCAGCTCCATCTGGTCGAGGAGCTGCTTGACCAGGTCCTGGTCTGGCACGACGGGACCATCAGGCCCCGACGGCTCGGGTTCGGGCTGGCCCCCGAAATTCGGAATCGAGGACGGGTCGATGCTCACCGTGGAATTCCCTTCGTATGGTCCTTGCCATCCTCCCCCACATCCGCCCCGTCCTGGCAACCCCGGAGGGCCGGGTGCGGGCAAGGTGTCGCTCAAGGCAACGATCCGGCGGCACGATCAGGCACCCGGGACGGCCCGCCGGACCCGCCGACGGGCCGTCCGCGCAGCTCAGGCCGCCCCTTCGCGCACCGGCAGCACCGACAGCCGATCACCGTCGACATCCACCCGCACGGTGTCCCCGTCCAGCACGTCACCCGCCAGGATGGCGCGGGCGAGCTGGTCGCCGATGGCCGTCTGGACCAGGCGGCGCAGGGGGCGCGCCCCGTAGGACATGTCGGGGGCCGGCGCACCGTCGACCGGCTGTTGGCCGAGCCAGGCGAGCCAGGTCAGGGCGCGGTCGGTGACGTCCAGCGTCAGACGGCGCTCGCCCAGGCGGCGCTGGAGGTGGTCGAGCTGGAGCCGGGCGATCCGCTGCAGCTGGTCCGTGCCGAGCGGGTGGAAGACCACCACGTCGTCGAGCCGGTTGAGGAACTCGGGCCGGAACGAGGACCGGACCGTCTCCAGCACCTTCTCCCGCTTCTCGTCCTCCTTCAGCAGCGGGTCCATCAGGAAGGCGGAGCCGAGGTTGGAGGTGAGGATCAGGATGGTGTTGCGGAAGTCGACCGTGCGGCCCTGGCCGTCCGTGAGCCGTCCGTCGTCGAGCACCTGGAGCAGGATGTCGAAGACCTCGTGGTGGGCCTTCTCCACCTCGTCCAGGAGGACGACGGAGTACGGGCGGCGGCGTACGGCCTCGGTGAGCTGGCCGCCCTCCTCGTAGCCGACGTATCCGGGCGGCGCGCCCACCAGGCGGGCGACGGAGTGCTTCTCGCCGTACTCCGACATGTCGATCCGGACCATCGCCCGCTCGTCGTCGAAGAGGAAGTCCGCGAGCGCCTTGGCCAGCTCGGTCTTGCCGACGCCGGTCGGGCCGAGGAAGAGGAACGAGCCGGTGGGGCGGTCCGGGTCGGCGATCCCGGCGCGGGTACGCCGCACCGCGTCGGAGACCGCGCGTACGGCCTCGGACTGGCCGATCAGCCGCCGGCCGAGCTCGTCCTCCATGCGCAGCAGCTTCTGGGTCTCGCCCTCCAGCAGGCGGCCCGCCGGGATACCGGTCCAGGAGCCGACCACATCGGCGATGTCGTCCGGGCCGACCTCCTCCTTGACCATGGACTCCTTGGACGCCTCCTGCTCGGCCTCGGCGGCGGCCGCGGCCTCCAGCTCCTGCTCGACGGCCGGGATCTCGCCGTAGAGCAGCTTGGAGGCGGTGTCGAAGTCGCCGTCGCGCTGGGCGCGCTCGGCCTGGCCGCGCAGGTCGTCGAGCTTCTCCTTCAGCTCACCGACCCTGTTGAGGCCCTGCTTCTCCTTCTCCCAGCGGGCGGTCAGGCCGCGCAGCTCCTCCTCCTTGTCGGCGAGGTCCTTGCGCAGCTTCTCCAGCCGCTGGACGGAGCCGGCGTCGGTCTCGTTCTTGAGCGCCAGCTCCTCCATCTTCAGGCGGTCGACGGCGCGCTGGAGCTCGTCGATCTCCACGGGCGAGGAGTCGATCTCCATACGGAGCCGGGAGGCAGCCTCGTCGACGAGGTCGATCGCCTTGTCGGGCAGGAAGCGGGAGGTGATGTAGCGGTCGGAGAGGGTGGCGGCGGCGACCAGGGCGGAGTCGGCGATCTGCACCTTGTGGTGCGCCTCGTAGCGGCCCTTGAGACCGCGCAGGATGGCCACCGTGTCCTCGACGGTCGGCTCGGCGACCAGCACCTGCTGGAAGCGCCGCTCCAGCGCCGGGTCCTTCTCGATCCGCTCGCGGTACTCGTCGAGCGTCGTCGCACCGACCATCCGCAGCTCGCCGCGGGCCAGCATCGGCTTGAGCATGTTGCCGGCGTCCATGGACGAGTCGCCGCCGGCGCCCGCGCCGACGACCGTGTGCAGCTCGTCGATGAAGGTGATGATCTGGCCGTCGCTGGACTTGATCTCCGCCAGGACGGTCTTCAGCCGCTCCTCGAACTCACCGCGGTACTTCGCGCCCGCGACCATCGCCCCCAGGTCGAGCGCGACCAGCCGCTTGTTGCGCAGCGACTCGGGCACATCGCCCTTGACGATCCGCTGGGCCAGGCCCTCGACGACGGCGGTCTTGCCGACGCCCGGCTCGCCGATCAGCACCGGGTTGTTCTTCGTCCGGCGGGAGAGCACCTGCACCACCCGGCGGATCTCGTGGTCCCGGCCGATGACCGGGTCGAGCTTGCCCTCGCGAGCGGCCGCGGTGAAGTCCGTACCGAACTTCTCCAGCGCCTTGTACGTGCCCTCCGGGTCGGCGTTGGTCACCCGCTGGCCGCCCCGGCTCGCCTCGAAGGCGGCCAGCAGCTTCTTGGCGGAGGCGCCCTGCTGCTCCAGCAGCTCGCCGGTGCGGCCGCCCTTGGCCGCGATCCCGATCAGCAGATGCTCGGTCGAGACATAGGCGTCGCCCAGCTCCTTGGCCCGCTGGGTCGCGTCCGCGATCGCGCCGAGCAGCTCGCGGTCCGGCTGCGGCGGGGCGACCGTCGAGCCCTGCACGCTGGGCAGCGCGGCGAGCTGGCGCTCGGCGCCGTTGCGCAGCACGGCGGCGTCCGCCTCGACGGCCGCCAGCAGGTCCATGATGTTCTCGTTGTCCTGCCCGGCCAGCAGCGCCAGCAGGAGATGCGCGGACGTCATGTCCGCATGCCCGGCGGTGATCGCCCGGTCATTGGCGGCGCTCAGCGCCTCCCGGCTCTTGTTGGTCAGCTCGGCGTCCACGGCCCGGTGTCCTCCCTGTGTGTGCTGTTCCGACACGTCTTCTTGCAGGTACTAACGTGCAGTAAGTTGAGTCTATTCCACTCAAGGCCGCCCGTACGGGTGAAGCGGACCGAACAATGCTTCCCCGCCCTGGCCGCCTGGTGACACTGGCCTTCGACCACAAGGAGGTGGCATGACGGCTATGGCACACGAGCCGATGGTGACGGACGCGGAGACCCTCCTGGACGGCTTTCTGGCCTTGGAAACCCCGCCGGGCTTCCGGGCCGAGCTCATCGAGGGGGAGATTGTTGTGTCACCGCCGACCGATGGCGACCACGAGGACTACCTGAGCATCATCAACGAGCAGGTGCACAGGGAATCCGAAAGCGCCATGCAGATCTCGGGCTACAAGGGACTCACCCTCTCCAGTCCAGACGGCCATCCCGTGGATCACGTGATCCCCGACGCCACCATCGCCCCCCGCAGGCTCCGCCTCTTCCGGGGAGCCCCACCCTGGATGCGGAGCGACGGAGTGGCCTTGGTCGTCGAAGTGACGTCCAGCAGACCGGACAAGGACCGTGTCGCCAAGCGCCAGGCTTACGCCCGCGCCGACATTCCGCTCTACCTGCTGGTCGTCCGCGGCAAGTCCTCGGTCACGCTCTTCGGCGATCCGAAGGACGGGGACTATCGCGAGCTCCACACCAGGCCCTTCGGCAAACCCCTCCCCCTCCCCGCCCCCTTCTCCTTCGACCTGGAGACGGCCGACTTCCTCTGACCCCACCCAGGCCATGGGCCGCGGCCGCCCCTCTACGCTGGCCCCCATGGCCCACGACCTCTCCGCCCTCACGCCCGAGTACCTCGCCTTCTGGGGCGAGTACCTGATGCCGACGCTCACCACGCTGCGTGCGGACGGGACGCCGCACGTCGTCCCCGTGGGCGTCACCTACGACGCCGGGCAGCGGATCGCGCGGGTCATCACCCGCAAGGACAGCACCAAGGTCAAGAACGTCCTCGCCGCCGGGGCGGACGGTGCGACCGTCGCCGTGTGCCAGGTCGACAAGGGGCGCTGGGCGACCCTGGAGGGCGTCGCCCGGGTGCGTACGGACGCGGAGACGGTGGCCGACGCGGTGCGCAGGTACGCCGAACGGTACGGGCGGACGCCGACGCCGAACCCCGATCGGGTCATGATCGAGATCGCGGTGACCAGGGCGATGGGGCGGGCCTGAGAGCCCGTACCCGCACCGCGCACACCCCGGTCCGGACCTGGCCGGAAACACACCCTCCACAGCAGACGACAACCGCCCTACTGGTACCCAGGTACGACAGGAAACCGAACAGCTCCGCGCAATGACCGGGCGGGATCGGACCTGTCCCGTGCATGAGACGGCAGCTGGAGGCCGTATGGCGTCGGCATTGAGCATCGTCACGACCGTTCCGCGCCCACCGCGCGCCACCCCACCACGCCCGCACGCCGAGCTCTGCCCGCGCTGCGGTGGCCAACTCGCCGTGAACCAGGACGGCTGGAAGATCTGCCACGCCTGCGGTTACGCCTCGCCGCCCGGCACAGCCCCTCCACCACGGGCCGCCCTCGGGGGTATCGTCGCCCCCACAGTCGCCACGCCCCGGAGGGCACGATGAACTCGGTCCGAGTCACGGCGATCGCCTGCCTGATGCCGCTGTCCGAGCTGGACGAGGATCCGTTCCTGGTCGACGACCGCAGCCAGCACGACATGTGCAAGCAGTGGGCGGCGGCCCGTGACTACCACCTGACCTGCCAGCTCAGCCTGCACCAGCTGCGCGCCGACCACCGCGCGCTGTGGCGGGACGTCGAAGAGGGCCTGGTCGATGTGTTCGTCACGCCCAACCGCCGGGCCCTGGAGTACGCCATCGACGGCGCCGAGGAGTTCTCCGCACGCTGCGCGGCGGCCGGGGTACGGCTGGAGACCGCCGACCTCGACGAGCCGGTCTACACACTGGCGATGAAGTCGCAGGTGCACCGGCGGCTGTCGATGCCGACGGCCGGGTACAACGGCTGCTGACCGGCCCGGCGCACGGGCGGGCACACTCACCCAGATGACAAAAAGGGCCGGGATCACCCGGCCCTTTTCGCCACGTAGATGCGGGGCGCGCCCCGGCCGTCCGCTACTCGGACCGCTTGGGCCGCCACACCACCAGCGCACTGGTCTGCTGGACGTCCTGATAGGGCACCAGATCGCGCCGGTAGGAGGCATGCACCGCCGCCTCCCGCTGCCGCATCGCGCTGGCCGCGCCCTCCAGGGCGCCCTGCAGCTCGGCGACCCGCTGCTGCAGGGCCGCGACCTGGTTCTCCAGCTCGATGATGCGCTTGATGCCGGCGAGGTTGATGCCCTCGTCCTGGGACAACTGCTGCACCGTACGGAGCAGTTCGATGTCCCGGGCCGAATAGCGGCGGCCCCGCCCGGCCGTGCGGTCGGGCGAGACCAGCCCCAGCCGGTCGTACTGGCGCAGGGTCTGCGGATGCAGGCCGGAGAGCTGAGCCGCGACGGAGATGACGTACACCGGCGACTCATCGGTCAGTTCATACGGGTTACGACGCTGCCCGCCCCGGCTGTCCATCTCAGTCTCCCTTCGCGGCCTGGAACAGCTCCGCCCGCGGGTCGTCGCCCGCGGTCGCCTCGCGATAGGACTCCAGCGCTTCCCTCGCCTGGTCGCTGATGTCCTTGGGGACCAGCACCTCTATGGTGACCAGCAGATCACCCCGGGTGCCGTCCTTACGGGCCGCGCCCTTGCCGCGGGCCCGCATCGTGCGTCCGTTGGGGGTGCCGGCCGGCAGCTTCAGCGTGACCGGCGGGCCGCCCAGCGTCGGCACCTTCACCTCGCCGCCGAGCGCGGCCTCCGGGAACGTGACCGGTACCGTGACGGTGAGGTTGTCGCCCTTGCGGCCGAAGACCGGATGGCCGCCGACATGCACGACGACGTACAGATCGCCGGCCGGGCCGCCCTGCTCGCCCGGGGCGCCCTTGCCGCGCAGCCGGATGCGCTGCCCGTCGGACACGCCCGCGGGGATGCGGACCTGCATCGTGCGGGCGCTCGTCGCGCGCCCGCTGCCCTTGCAGACCTCGCAGGCGTCCTGGGCGATCAGGCCCCGGCCCTTGCAGTCGGCGCACGGGTCGGTCAGCGAGAAGCCGCCGCCCGCGCCCCGGCTGACCTGGCCGGTGCCCACACAGGTCGGGCAGACCCTGGGCGTACCGTTTTTGTCGCCGGTGCCCGAGCACGCCTTGCAGGGCGCCTGGCTGGACATCCGCAGCGGAACCGTGGCCCCGTCGACCGCCTCGGTGAAGCTGAGCGTCACCTCGGACTCGATGTCCTGGCCGCGCCGCGGCTGGGTACGCGTACCCGCGCCACCGCGGTTGAACAGGCCGCCGAAGACGTCCCCGAGCCCGCCGCCGAAGCCCCCGGCGCTGCCGGCTCCGCCCGAACCCCCGAAGAGGTCGCCCAGGTCGAAGTTGAAGCTGCCGCCGCCCCCGCCGGGGCCGGGGCGGAAGCCGCCGTTGCCGAACAGCGCCCGGGCGTCGTCGTACTCCTTGCGGCGCTTGGCGTCGCCCAGGACGTCGTTGGCCTCGGAGATCTCCTTGAAGCGCTCCTCAGCCTTGGCGTCGCCCTTGTTGGCGTCCGGGTGGTTCTCCCGGGCCAGCTTGCGGTACGCCTTCTTGATCTCCGCTTCGGTGGCGTCCTTGGGGACGCCGAGGACCTTGTAGTAGTCCTTCTCGACGAAGTCCTTGGTGCTCATCCCCGACGTCCCTCCTTTCCTGCGGTTTTCTGGTCGGTCCTCACGTCAGCCCTCGTCCGGGCCACCGCTCTCCTCGTCCGAGGGCTTGGCCTCGTCCTCGGATCCGGACTTGGCGCTCTGCGCGCCCGGCTGCGGCTCGGCGACGGCGACCCGCGCGGGGCGGATCGTGCGCTCACCGATGCGATACCCGGGCTGCAGGATCGCAACGCACGTCGTCTCGGTGACATCCGGCGCGTACGAGTGCATCAGCGCCTCGTGGATCGTCGGGTCGAAGGGCTCACCCTCCTTGCCGAACTGCTGCAGACCGAGCTTGGCGACCACGGTCTCCAGCGATTCGGCCACCGACTTGAAGCCGCCGACCAGTTCACCGTGCTCGCGGGCCCGGCCGACGTCGTCGAGCACGGGAAGCAGCTCGGACAGGAGGTTCGCCGCGGCGATCTCCTTGACCGTGACCCGGTCCCGCTCCACCCGGCGGCGGTAGTTCTGGTACTCCGCCTGGAGGCGCTGGAGGTCCGCCGTGCGCTCGTTGAGCGCCGTACGCACCTGGTCCAGCTGCGCCTGGAGCGCTACGTCCTGTACGTCCCCGGCCGGGGCCGAGCCCGCCTTGTCGGCGGACTCGGCCTCCTGCGCCGCGTCTTCGGGAGCGGCGTCAGAGGGGACGTCAGGCTTCTCTTCGAAACCCGGGGTCTCCTCCGTCACGCGGCACCACCCTTGGCGTCCTTGGGCTTCTCGTCGTCGACGATCTCGGCGTCCACGACGTCGTCCTCGGCCTTGGCCTGCTCGGCACCCGGAGCGGCGCCCTCGGCACCGGCACCGGCCTGCGCGGCCTGGGCGTCGGCGTACATGGCCTGGCCGAGCTTCTGGGAGACGGCCGCGACCTTCTCGGTGGCGGTGCGGATCTCCGCGGTGTCCTCGCCCTTGAGCTTCTCCTTCAGCTCGGCGACGGCCTCCTCGACCTCGGTCTTGACCTCACCGGGGACCTTGTCCTCGTTGTCCTTGAGGAACTTCTCGGTCTGGTAGACCAGCTGCTCGCCCTGGTTGCGGGTCTCGGCGGCCTCGCGGCGGCGGTGGTCCTCGTCCGCGTACTGCTCGGCCTCCTGGCGCATCCGGTCGACCTCGTCCTTCGGCAGCGAGGAGCCGCCGGTGACGGTCATCTTCTGCTCCTTGCCCGTGCCCAGGTCCTTGGCGGTCACGTGCATGATGCCGTTGGCGTCGATGTCGAAGGAGACCTCGATCTGCGGGACGCCGCGCGGGGCCGGCGGCAGGCCGGTCAGCTCGAACATCCCGAGCTTCTTGTTGTACGCCGCGATCTCGCGCTCGCCCTGGTAGACCTGGATCTGCACGGAGGGCTGGTTGTCCTCGGCGGTGGTGAAGATCTCCGAGCGCTTGGTCGGGATCGTCGTGTTCCGCTCGATGAGCTTGGTCATGATGCCGCCCTTGGTCTCGATACCGAGGGACAGCGGGGTGACGTCCAGCAGCAGGACGTCCTTGACCTCGCCCTTGAGGACACCGGCCTGGAGGGTGGCGCCGATGGCGACGACCTCGTCGGGGTTGACGCCCTTGTTGGCGTCCTTGCCGCCGGTCAGCTCCTTGACGAGCTCGGCGACGGCCGGCATACGGGTCGAGCCGCCGACCAGGACCACGTGGTCGATCTCGGACAGCTGGATGCCGGCGTCCTTGATGACGTTGTGGAACGGGGTCTTGCAGCGGTCGAGCAGGTCCGCGGTCAGCTGCTGGAACTGCGAGCGGGTGAGCTTCTCGTCCAGGTGCAGCGGGCCCTCGGCGGAGGCGGTGATGTAGGGAAGGTTGATCGTCGTCTCGGTCGAGGACGACAGCTCGATCTTCGCCTTCTCCGCGGCCTCGCGCAGACGCTGCAGCGCCATCTTGTCCTTGGACAGGTCGACGCCGTGGCCGTTGGCGAACTGCTTGACCAGGTAGTCGACGACGCGCTGGTCCCAGTCGTCACCACCGAGGTGGTTGTCACCGTTGGTGGCCTTCACCTCGACGACGCCGTCGCCGATCTCCAGCAGCGAGACGTCGAAGGTGCCGCCACCGAGGTCGAAGACCAGAATGGTCTGGTCGTCCTTCTCCAGGCCGTAGGCCAGGGCGGCCGCGGTGGGCTCGTTGACGATGCGCAGGACGTTGAGGCCCGCGATCTCACCGGCCTCCTTGGTGGCCTGGCGCTCGGAGTCGTTGAAGTAGGCCGGAACGGTGATGACCGCGTCGACAACCTTCTCGCCCAGATACGCCTCGGCATCCCGCTTGAGCTTCTGCAGGATGAAGGCGCTCATCTGCTGCGGGTTGAAGTCCTTGCCGTCGATGCCGATCTTCCAGTCGGTGCCCATGTGGCGCTTGACCGACCGGATGGTCCTGTCGACGTTGGTGACCGCCTGGCGCTTCGCGACCTCGCCGACCAGCACCTCGCCGTTCTTGGCGAAGGCGACGACGGACGGCGTGGTCCTGGCGCCCTCGGCGTTGGTGATGACGGTGGGCTCACCGCCCTCGAGAACACTGACGACGGAGTTCGTCGTACCCAGGTCGATGCCGACCGCACGTGCCATTTCGATTCCTCCAGCTGACTTGAGTGGAACAGGCTCAAGAGTGCAACACCAAGAAAAACCTGTCAACAGACCTGAGCCTGAGCCGCTCAACTTTTATGTCGCCCTTATCCTCACCCGGCCGTCGGCGAAGACGTCGGGGCGCCGCACAGGGTTGCCTTGGCGACACAGATCACCGGCCGGGCGGCTTCATGGCGCCCGGGAGAATGGGTAACCTCAGCCGCAGAACTAAAAAGTTACCGCTTAGTAGTTACCGCTCAGCTTTCTCAAGTCTTCCGCTCTCGCAGGTTCGAGGAGCCCGTCATGCAACTCGCCGCGATCATCGTGTCGCTGGTCCTAATCGCGGTCGGCGTCGCGCTGTTCGGCCGCGCCATCCTGCAGATCTACCGCTTCATGCGGCTAGGCCAGCCCGTACCCGCCGGCACCCGCACCGACGATCCCACGCAGCGCACCGTCACCGTGGTCAAGGAGTTCCTCGGCCACACCCGGATGAACCGCTGGGGCATCGTCGGTGTGGCGCACTGGTTCGTGGCGGTGGGCTTCTTCTCGCTCCTGCTGACGATCGTCAACGCCATCGGGCAGCTCTTCAAGGCCGACTGGCTCCTGCCGATCATCGGCGACTGGACGCCGTACAACGTCTTCGTCGAGTTCCTCGGCACGATGACGGCGCTGGGCATCCTGACCCTGATCGTCATCCGGCAGCTGAACCGGCCGGACAAGCCGGGCCGCAAGTCCCGCTTCGCGGGCTCCAACATCGGCCAGGCGTACTTCGTCGAGGCCGTGATCCTCATCGTCGGCGTCTGCATCTTTATGCTGCACGCGCTCGAAGGCGCCCAGCACCACGTGGACGGCTACGAAGCCTCGTTCTTCGTCTCCTACCCGGTGGTCTCGTGGCTGGAGGGGATGGACGTCTCCACGCTCCAGAACCTCACCTACTTCTTCGCCGGCCTGAAGATCGCGACCTCCTTCATCTGGATGATCACGGTCGCCCTGAAGACCGACATGGGTGTCGCCTGGCACCGCTTCCTGGCCTTCCCCAACATCTGGTTCAAGCGCGAGTCCTCCGGCGACGTGGCGCTGGGCGCGCTGCAGCCGATGACCAGCCAGGGCAAGCCGATCGACTTCGAGGACCCGGGCGAGGACGACCAGTTCGGCGTCTCGCAGATCGAGCACTTCTCCTGGAAGGGCATCCTCGACTTCTCCACCTGCACCGAGTGCGGCCGCTGCCAGTCGCAGTGCCCCGCCTGGAACACCGGCAAGCCGCTCTCGCCGAAGCTGCTGATCATGTCGCTGCGCGACCACGCGCACGCCAAGGCCCCCTACCTCCTCGCCGGCGGCGGCAAGGACATGGAGGGCACGGAGCAGGCCACCGAGGAGCAGCTCAAGGACGTGCCCGCGGCGGCGCTGGCCGAGGCCGAGCGTCCGCTGATCGGGACGCTGGAGGAGAACGGCGTCATCGACCCGGACGTGCTGTGGTCCTGCACCACCTGCGGCGCCTGCGTCGAGCAGTGCCCGGTCGACATCGAGCACGTCGACCACATCGTCGACATGCGCCGCTACCAGGTCATGATCGAGTCCTCGTTCCCGTCCGAGGCGGGCACGATGCTCAAGAACCTGGAGAAGAAGGGCAACCCCTGGGGCCTGGCCAAGAAGCAGCGCCTCGCCTGGACCAAGGAGGTCGACTTCGAGGTCCCGGTCGTCGGCAAGGACATCGAGGACCTCACCGAGGTCGACTACCTGTACTGGGTCGGCTGCGCGGGCGCCCTGGAGGACCGGGCGAAGAAGACCACCAAGGCGTTCGCCGAGCTGCTGCACATCGCGGGCGTGAAGTTCGCGATCATGGGCGGCGACGAGGCGTGCACCGGTGACTCGGCCCGCCGCCTGGGCAACGAGTTCCTCTTCCAGCAGCTCGGTCAGCAGAACGTCGAGATGCTGAACACGGCCTTCGGCGAGGACTCGGAGGACGAGTCGACGAAGAAGCCGAAGGCCAAGAAGAAGATCGTCGCGACCTGCCCGCACTGCTTCAACACCATCGCGAACGAGTACCCCCAGCTGGGCGGCGAGTTCGAGGTGATCCACCACACGCAGCTGCTGCAGCACCTCATCGACGAGGGCAAGCTCATCCCCGTCACCCCGGTCGAGGGGCTCATCACCTACCACGACCCCTGCTACCTGGGCCGCCACAACAAGGTCTACACCCCGCCGCGCGAGATCATCGCCAAGGTGCCGGGCCTGCGGAACGAGGAGATGCACCGCCACAAGGAGCGCGGCTTCTGCTGCGGCGCCGGCGGTGCCCGCATGTGGATGGAGGAGCGGATCGGCAAGCGCATCAACAACGAGCGTGTCGACGAGGCCCTCTCCCTCAACCCCGACATCGTCTCGACGGCCTGCCCCTTCTGCCTCGTGATGCTGACGGACTCCGTCAACGGCAAGAAGAACGACGGCAAGGCGAAGGAGTCGATCCAGGTCGTCGACGTCGCCCAGCTGCTGCTGGACTCCGTCAAGACCCCCATCGATCCGGCGGGTGACGAGGAGTCGGAGACGGCTCCGGAGCCCGAGCCGGTGAAGTAGCGGCGCCCGTAGGAGCGTTGACCGGCGGCCGGTCCCCCAGAGGTACGGGGGGCCGGCCGTCGGCGTATCCGGGAAGCCCGGCGCATCCCGCATCGGCGCCCGCCCGGTGGCCGCCGGCCTCCGCACCCGGCGCCGTACCCCTCCGGGGTCCCCCTAGGGGATGTCACAGCTCCGCAGCAAACCCCCTCCCGATGCCCCGGCTCGTCCACGTGTTCCGCGCGGACCAGGTACTTTCGAAGACGTGGCTGGATTCAGGATGGGTCGCGGACGGGATGCCCGCTCCGCGCAGAACGGACAGCAGGGGCAGCAGGCCCCGTACGGACAGCAGGGACCGTACGGGCAGCAGCCCCCACCACCGCATGGGCAGTGGCAGCAGGCGCCGCAGCAGTACGGCGGTGGCCCGCAGGGGCGGCCGCAGCCGCAGGGGCAGTACGGCGAGCCGGAGTACTTCGGCGACGGCGGCTACGAGCCCCAGCAGCAGTCCTACGCGCCGTACGCCCAGGACAACAACCCGGGTGCCACCCGGCAGTTCAGCATCGGTGAGGCCCCGGACGCCTACGGCGCCCCCTCCGACCAGTACGGCGACGGCGAGTACGCGGCCGGCGGCACGTACCGCGCCGGCCAGTCCGCCGCGCCGCCGGCCGGCCCCCGGCTGCACTGGAAGCAGCTGCTGCCCGGCATCGTGCTGCGCCCCGACGCCACGTTCTGGCAGATGCGCGACCACTCGGTCTGGGCCCCGGCGCTGATCGTCGCCTTCGTCTACGGCCTGCTCGCGATCTTCGGCTTCGACAAGGCCCGCGAGGACGTGCTCAACGCCACGCTCTCCAACAGCATCCCCTGGGTGCTGATCACGGCCGCCATGTTCATCGTCGGCAGCCTGATCCTGGGCGCGGTCACCCACACCATGGCCCGCCAGCTCGGCGGCGACGGCGCCTGGCAGCCGACCGTCGGCCTGTCCATGCTGATCATGACGATCCCGGACGCCCCCCGCCTGCTGTTCGCGATGTTCCTCGGCGGCGACTCCGCCCTGGTCCAGGTCCTGGGCTGGCTGACCTGGCTCGCGACCGGCTATCTGCTGACGTCCATGATCAGCAAGTCGCACGACCTGCCCTGGCCCAAGGCCCTGGGCGCCTCCGCCATCCAGCTGGTGGCGCTGCTGGCCCTGGTCAAGCTCGGCACGCTGTAGGCCCGACCCGGCCACGTCAGGGGCCCGTCCCGGAGCACTCGACTCCGGGACGGGCCCCTTCGACGTACCACGGCCCCTGATCCACCGGACGGGCCCCGGGGCGAGCCTGCCCCCACCGGACCGGCCTCAGGCGAACCGGACCGGCCTCAGGCGAACCGCTGCTTCGCCGATCCGTCGCACGCCTGCAGCCTGAGCGGCTCCTTCGCCCCGCCCAGCGTCAGGCACAGCGACGGCGCCGCGGCCGGCCGGATCGATGCGCCGTCCGCCCGCTGGAACCGCTGGTTCGCCGCGCCCGAGCAGTTCCACAGCACCAGCCCGGCGCCGGCCTCATAGCGCGCGCCCGGCACGTCCAGGCACCGGTCCTGGGTCAGCCCCACATGCACCGACCCCTGCTCGTCGTCGTACCACCAGTCCTGATGGCGCTGCCCGTTGCAGTCCCAGCCGCCGACCGCCGTGCCGTTGCGGCTGGAGCCGCCCGTGGCGTCCACACAGCTGCCCGTACCGGCGTTCTTCAGCGGCCGGTAGGCGTCGTCCCAGGCCCCCGCGTACAGCTTCGGCCGCCCGGTGCTGGCCACATCCGCGCAGGACGCCTCGCGCAGCCCCGGCGCCGCGTACAGCTGGGTCAGACAGGCGGCGAACGCGCCGTGCCCGCGCGCGTTCGGATGGAAGGACTGCCGCACCGAATTCGCGTTCGGCGGGAAGGGGTTGGAGAGGTTCACATACAGCCCGCGGGCCCAGGTCTCCTCCATGCACACCTCGTGCCCGTGGAACAGCCGCGAGGCGTCGAGATAGGTCGCCCCGGAGTCCCGGGCGGCCTTGCGCACGCCCCGCTCGAAGGCCGGCACCGCGGCATTGCGGCCCCAGGCCGCGTCCGAGGTGTAGCCGGTGCAGCCGCCCGGCAGCTTCCCCGGGTAGTGGGGGTTGTCCTCCATGTCCGGCCCGATCGGGCTCGGATACGACATCACCACGAGCCGGTAGTCGCCGTCCGCGTACCCGGCGTCGCGCATCACGGTCCGCAGATCGCCGACCGTCCGCTCGACCTTCGGCACCAGTCCGTCCACCCGCGCCTGCCAGCCCGGCTGGTACTTCGGCTCACAGGTGCCCTGCAGCAGGAACCAGCGCTCCACGCAGTCCGTCATCACCGGCCCGAACTGCAGATCGTCATTGGCCCCGGCCACCAGCAGCACCATCTTCAGCCGGGTGTTGCGGGCCGCGATCGCGAGGCTGTCGCTCTGCACCAGCTCGTCGGCGTACTCCTTGCTCCCGCCGATCACGATGTTGCCGCTGTACGCGCCCGAGCACGCGACGTTGTACGTCACATCCGCCGCGATCCCGGTCCGGTGGATCGCCGAGTCCGGCGACCGGTGGCACCAGTTGTCGGGCCCGTCGGTCCCCGGCTCGTAGGTCCCGACGCCCTCGCCCGAGATCTCGCTGTCCCCCAGCGAGATCAACGAGGTCTTCCGCTCCCCTACGGGCCGCTCGGCCGGGTCGCCGTAGAGCTTGACGGCCTGCTGCGCCCGGACCGCCTCCAGGTCGGGCGGCAGCGGTGTGGCACCGGCGGCCCGGGGCGCGGCGGCGCTCGCCCCGCCCGCCACCCCGGTGAACGCCACCGTCAAGGCCGCGGTCACGACCGCGAGCCCAGCCCTCACCCGCCGCCCACGTCTCGCACGCACCACGGGGGCCTCCCCTCCGGTTCCGCGGGTCAGCCGTTCCCTCTGCGCCCGCTGTTACCGCCGGTATTTACTCGCAGGTAAGCAACTCCGGAACACCGGGAGCGCGATTGGCCGAAACCTGCCGCCCCCACACATGCGAAAGGGAGCCGACCAACGGCCAACTCCCTTACCCCACCCAGAATCAGCGCCCCACAGATCCCATGGACCGCACCGAACCCACGGACCCCGCCGCGTACGCCACCAAGCAGCGACGCCGCAAACGGCCCCCGCCGAAGCAGGTGGGGGCCGATGACGACTCGGCTCGGGTGTCCTGCAAAGCGTCGCGCGACGGAGCGCTCGACGTACCGGCCTTACGACGTACCGGCCTTGCGAAGAGCCGGCCTTACGACGTGGAGGCAGTGCAGTGCAGGTCCGTCAGGCCGTCTTCCGCCGGTCGGTGAGGGTCAGCAGACCGAGGATGACAAGGGCAGCCAGGGAAGTGCCGGCCACCATCCACATCGCCGCCTGCGTACCGTGCGCGAACATCTGGTGGAACACGTCGGTGATTTCGCTGCCGTTGAGGGAAGTGTGCTCCTTCAGCAGCGTGGCGGCGCGCTCGGGATCGGCCACCGCGTCCTGGGTCCAAGAGCCGGTGGCAGCGCCCTTGGCCGAGAGCGCGGAGGTAAGGCCGGAGTCGGCCTGTGCTCGGTACAGGACGATGCCGGCAGCCAGGCCGATGGCTCCGCCGAGGTTGTGGAAGGTCCAGGAGGAGCCCATGGCGAGCCCGGCCTGCCGTTCCGGCACCGAGGAGAGGGCGGAGACGGTGGCGGGACCGAGAACACAGCCCCACGCCAGGCCCATCACGACCAGCGCCACCACGATGAGAGTGACCGACGCGTCCGCGCTGAGCCGGGTGAACAGCAAGGCCGAGACGGTGAACGCGGCGAACCCGGTGACAAGGAGCTTCCTGGGCCCGAAGCGGTCGCTCAGCCTGCCCACGAACGGTGAGAGCGCCGCCATCACCGCGGTGCAGGGCAGGAGCATCGCACCGGTGGCATAGCCGCTGTACCCGCGCACTTCGTCGAAGTAGAGGGGCAGCAGGAAGAGGACCGTGGTGTAGAAGCTCGCGAGCGCGAAGTCCGAGACGATCGCGGCGAGGAAGGAGCGGTGCTTGAAGAGCCCGAAGCTGATGATGGGGTCGGTGGCCCGCTTCTCCACGACGTAGAAGGCGAGGAGCGCGACGAGGGCGAAGCCGAGGAGTCCCAAGGTGCCGGCGCTCGACCAGCCCCAGGTACCGCCGAGCGTGAACGCAAGCACCACGGCGGGAATGCCGAGGCTGATGAGGAGGAGACCAGGCCAGTCCACACCGGTGGTGGACTCCTCGTTCCGGGACTCGCGGACGCTGAAGGAGCACAACGTCAACGCGATGGCGACCAGCGGGACGTTGAGCCAGAACACCCAGTGCCAGCCAACGGCGGACACGACGACCCCGCCGAGCAACGGCCCGATGGCAAGACCGACGCCGTTGACCCCATAGAGGGCGCCGATCGCCCGGCCGCGCTGGGACTCGGGGAACGCGTTCTGCACGATGGCGCCCGTCGAGGTGTAAAGGATCGCCCCGGCGGCGCCTTGCAGGAACCGGAAGGCGATAAGCCACCCGGTAGTGGCGGCGAAGCCCGCGCCGAGTGAGGCGAGTCCGAAGACGACGGTGCCGATATACAGGACACGACGCCGGCCGTAGGAGTCAGCAAGCCGCCCCATGGTCACCATGAACATCGACAGGGCGACGATGAACATGTTGACGATGAGCTGCAGATCGGTGACGGACGCACCGAGATCGGCCTGGATCTGCGGGGCGGCTGTGTTCACGATGGTGAGGTCGATACAGCCGAGGAAGCTGATCAGGCTCACCCCGGCGAAGGCCCACCACTTTCGGTCTGGCGGGGCCTTGGTCGCTGCCTTCGGTGCGGTGGTCGATGACGTCACAGTGTCGTGTCCTCTGTACCGGATAGTGGTGGCTGAGTGTTTAGGCGGCTTGGCCGGGAACGGCGGCACGCTTCTTGGATCTCAAGGGCAACCAGCCACCCTTTCCTGGGTATTCCTCGGTGACGAACAGCCGCTGGGTTTCGGCCATGGCTGCTGTCATCGGTTGCGGATGGATGCCGTAGCCGTATCCCTGGTGACCCACATCGGCATGATGATGGGGCATTCCTTGATGAGGTGTTCCAGGCACCCTTCAAAAGCCACCTCGCCTCCGCGCCGGGATCGCGGGAAGTGAGCCGGTCGATACATTCACCGATAGCGGCATTCACTGCCTGTTTGCATTTCGGGTTGTGGCTTGTTCTCTTCGGCTGGGGCAATTCGACGGTGGTGTACAAGCCGCGCAACCGGCCAGTGGGCGGTGGCAGCCGGACCCGGGGCCAGGTCTGATTCCTACAGATGCGCGCGTACCGGACCCCATGCCGGACAGGGCGGCCAAGAGCGGTCGGCCACGGATCGACGCGGACCGGGAACAGAAACGGCCCCCGACCGGGGATTCCCTGGTCGGGGGCCGTTCAGCTGCGGAGGCGTCTCAGCTGCCTGCGCGGGCGCAGGCCGAGAAGTTGTCTCCTTCCTTGACGCCGATCTGGGCCAGCTTGAAGGTGCAAACGGCGATGTCCATACCCTGACCGCTAGCGGCGATGCCGCAGGCGCGATGAACCTTCGGTCCCACGATGTAGCCCTTGCCGGCCAGGTAGGACTCGCACTTCTTCACGGTGGCCTGGGCCGGTGCGGTGGCGACAAGCGGAAGTGCCGCTCCCGCCACTAGTACTCCGGTGGCTGCCGCAATGCGGCGCACTGCCTTACGCATGACAATCCCCCTTTGGCGAGGCGACCACTGCGGCCGCGCCATCTTGTCGGTGATGGTGAGCAGATGTTTGTTCAGACCGTGCTGCAATGACGTGAGATCAGGGTCCCGAGGTCCCGCTGGAATGTCGTTAGCGCTCAGTGCACAAGTCGATTGACTGTGCGTCCAGTGCACCAATGCGACGGCCTGGCGCCTTCGGCCGCCACGGTCGCCCAGGGCGGACAGGGCATCGACTGCGTCCACTCGCTCCCTGCCCGACCGGCCGAAACCGTCGCGCGCCACGCCGTCCATAAGGACGCCAGGCAGTTCGGTCAGCGGCTGCCTCACACCGACGCATCACCCCGACCGGGGCAACGGAACGGAACGGAGCGGTCAGGAGGACAACACTGCGCACGGAGGCGCGGCAACGCGCATTTCGGTGCGGCCAGTAAGTCGCCGGGTGACGGCGATCCCGACGGCAACGGCGGCACGCGGGAGCTCGCAGGAACACGCCGCAGAGCTCTGCCCGGCCGCCCCAGGCTGCCCGCCCCACGGCCCTGCCCAACGCTACGGATCAGCAGGTTGCAGGTTCCCGTCCTGGCGTGTGTTGCTGATGCCGGATGATCGCTGAGAACAGCCCCGCCCAGCAGCGACGGGGGAAAGCCAGGCCAGACGGGTTCTCCCACGCGTCCTTCGACGGAGTGCCCGGCGCACCGGACTCACGGCAAGGGACGATCCGCGAGACGATCAGTGCCCCGCGGACCCGCCCCTCAGGCGTCGAGAATCTGCCCCTCGCGGCGCACGACGGGCGGCTCGACGCTCCACGGGAAGTTGATCCAGTCGTCGGTGCGCTTCCACACGTACTCGCACTTCACCAGCGAGTGCGACTTCTCATAGATCACCGCGCTGCGGACCTCGGCCACGGTCCCCACGCAGAAGTCGTGCACCAGCTTCAGCGTCTTGCCGGTGTCGGCGACGTCATCCGCGATCAGCACCTTCTTGTCACTGAAGTCGATCGCGTTCGGCACCGGCGCCAGCATGACCGGCATCTCCAGGGTGGTGCCCACCCCGGTGTAGAACTCCACGTTCACCAGGTGGATGTTCTTGCAGTCCAGCGCGTACGCCAGGCCGCCGGCGACGAAGACCCCGCCCCGGGCGATCGACAGCACGACATCGGGCTCGTACCCGTCGTCGGCGACCATCTGCGCCAGCTCACGGATCGCGCCGCCGAAGCGCTCGTACGTCAGGTTCTCCCGCACGTCACTCACGTATCTCTCTCAGACCTTCTGTGTCCCTGCGCCCACGCGCTCCGGCGCCCGCCGTGCGCCTGCGCCTGCCTCAGACCTGCGTACGGTGGAAATTCCGGAACGAACGGGACGGCGTCGGACCGCGCTGCCCCTGGTATCGCGAGCCGTAGCGCTCGCTGCCGTACGGGTGCTCGGCCGGCGAGGTCAGCCGGAACATGCACAGCTGCCCGATCTTCATGCCCGGCCACAGCTTGATCGGCAGGGTGGCGACATTGCTCAGCTCAAGCGTCACATGCCCGCTGAAGCCCGGGTCGATGAACCCGGCGGTCGAGTGCGTCAGCAGCCCCAGCCGCCCCAGCGAGCTCTTGCCCTCCAGCCGGGAAGCAAGGTCATCCGGCAGCGAGATGACCTCGTACGTCGAGGCCAGCACGAACTCGCCCGGGTGCAGGATGAACGCCTCGTCCCCCTCCGGAACGACCTCACGGGTCAGATCGGACTGCTCGACGGCGGGGTCGATGTGCGGATAGCGGTGGTTCTCGAACACCCGGAAGAACCGGTCGAGGCGCACGTCGATACTGGACGGCTGCACCATCGACTCGTCATAGGGATCGATGCGCACCCGACCAGCGTCGATCTCGGCCCGGATGTCCTTGTCTGAGAGAAGCACGCACACGAGGATACGCGCCCGCATCACCCCCACCGCACGGCGAGGGCCCGGCCCCCACCGGGGAACCGGGCCCACCCATCCGTCTTTGGGTCCTGCGGACCCTTGTCGATCTCTCGCGGCCTCTGCCGACTCGTCCTGCCGCTCTGCCGGCCCGTCTTCCGACTCCGCCGGCTCTCCGCCGTTACCGCGTCACCACCGCGGTCCCCCTACTGCCGCTCCCTACCGCTACGTCTTCTCGTTCCCTACCGCTTGGTGTGCTCCACGGGCACCGAATGCCGCAGCCGAGCACAGCGCGGGCAGCGCAACAGCCGTCCGGGACCAAGCCGGTCGGTGGTCTGCATGGGGAACGAAGCGGTGCTGAACACGTGGCCCTCGGCACAACGTACGACGGTGCGCTCCATCAAGTCCCTCTCCCAACTGCGTGGACAACAAAAGCCACATTAGGGGATGAACTGGGTGCTACCGCACGCGGCACTCCGACGCCCAACCGTACGCCTCAACTCCCGCTCCCCGCACCCGCATCCCACCCACGGGCCGCACTCCACCCCCACCGTCACCAGGCACCCCGCAGCCCCCACCGGACATGCCAACAGCCCTCACCCGGACATGCCAAATGCACCGCCCGGCGGCGATGAGGTAGAGTGTGCGACGATGTTCCGCACTCGATCCGAGGCGGGATTACGCGGGTGTAGTTTAATGGTAGAACATGAGCTTCCCAAGCTCAGAGCGCGGGTTCGATTCCCGTCACCCGCTCCATTGCGAAGGCCCAGCTCAGGGATGTAACTCCCCGGCTGGGCCTCAGTGTTATTCAGACCGTCTTAGGCGTTCCGTGCCCGCTGCGTGCCCGATCGCTCTTGATCACGAGCCGTCTTGGCCTTCACCCGCTCTGCGCGGACGTGCGCGTCGATGCCGCCAGCGACCTCCTTCTGTCGCTCCACGTCCGAGTGCTGATAGATCAGCGCAGCCCTGGTCGAGGACTGGCCGGCACGGACCATCGTGTCCTTGAGCGTCGCCCCGGAGCGTGTCGAGAGGGTGTGCCCGGTGTGCCGCAGATCGTAGAAGCGGAAGTCGTCAGGCAGCCCGACCTTGGCACGGGCCTTGCGCCACTTCCGCCCAAAGGTAGACCGCCGGAACGGCTTGCCGCGCTCCCCCACGAACAGCAGACCGTTCGGCTCCTTCTCGGCGTACCAGTCGAGATGCCGCTCCAGGTCGACTGCCATGAACTCGGGCAGGACGAGGAACCGCTTGCCCGCAGCCGACTTGGTGTCGCCCGGCGCACGTCGCCCCGTGGTCAGCTCCGGCTCGGCTGTGCGAATCCACACACCGACATTTTCGAGATCCACATCAAGACGCCGTAGCGCGGCCTGCTCCTCGGGCCGGGCGGGACCGTACGCGGCGATGTAGACCATCAGCCGCCAGCGCGGCCCCATGACATCCGCCAGGGCATCCACCTGCTCAACAGTGGCGATGGGCCGCTCCTTCGCTGTCTCTTTCCCCGCTCCCTTGATCCGGCACGGATTGCGGCGGATCAGCTCGTCCTCGACAGCGGTCTCCATGATGGCCTTCAGCAGCCGGTACGCCTTAGCCACGGTCGTGTCGGCCCCTGTCGTTTGCAGCCGCTCAGTACGCCAGGTCCGCACGCGGGGAGGAGTGATCTGGTCAAGGTCCATGTCCTCGAAGGCTGGCAGGACGTGCAGTCGGAGCAGACGGCGGTACAGCTCATACGTGGTCGCCGCGAGCCCACGTTCATCCACCCACTGCAGGGCGTAGGCCTTGAAGTTCACCGCGCCTGCGTCAGGGTCCTGCCAGTCGCCCGAGTGGATCTCGCTCTGCCGGTCGGCCAACCAGTCATCCGCCTCCCGCTTTGTACGGAAGGTGTGGGGTGCAGGCCGATCGATGCCATCGGGCCCCAGGTAACGGGCCTGATACCGCCCGGACGGGAGCTTGCGCACGCGGCCGAACGAACGCTTCCTTCCCGCCATCAGGCCGCGCCCCGCAAACGCCGAAGAGTGGGCGCGACCGTGTGTGCCGCGACAAAGGCCTCCACGACCCGCTCAGGAATGCGGACGTGCCGACCGATCTTCACGTACTCGATCCGTCGCTCCTCAATGAGTCGCCGGGGGAAGCGGACCGTCGTACCGAGCCGCTCAGCGACCTCTTGCACAGTCATCAGGCGGTCAGCCATGGTCACCACTCCCCTTCGGTGTCGAGTTCGGCTCGTATTTCACGGGCGATCTCACGGTTGGCTTGGATCTCCTTCGCGAGGTTGGCGGCGAGCCAGGACTCACCCGGCGTGTGACCGTGGCCGGCGTAGGCCCAGTGGGCGACGGTGAGGGTGGTCGCCTCGGGGTAGTCGTCGGGGTCGGGGAGGCCGAGGGCGGCGCGTTGTTGGGCGGCGCGGTAGTCGGCGCGGACCTGGCGGAGGGCGCCGAGGGTGGTGGAGTAGCGGCGGGACTTGGTGGAGAAGTGGCCGCGAAAGCCGAGCATGTGCGCCCACTGCCAGAGCCGTCGGTCGGGGTACAGCTCATCGAGGTCCCAGCACGCTTGGATGAGGCGGCGGGTGTGATCGGGCAGGTCGGGGCACTTGTCGAGTTCGGCGAGTTCCCCGATGCGGCGATCGACAGTGCCGGTGGCTTCGGCAGCCTTGGTGGCGTACTTGGCGACGTAGGAGGCGACGGCCTGTTCGGTGAGGTCTTCGGCACCTCCGAAGGCGCCGATGGGCTGGACGTCGAGCTGGGTGCCCCAGCGCAGGGTCCGCGCGGGCTGGTCACCAGCAGGAGGCAGGGCGACTTCCGCGCGGGCAGCGGCGGCGCGTAAGGCGTCGGTGAGCAGGTCGAGGGTGGCCCAGGGCGGGGGTTCGGTGTCGGGGCCGTCGGGCCCGTCGAAGCGGATGACAGCGTGGAAGTGGATGGCGCCGCGCTTCTGGTACTCGGCGACCTTCCCGTAGGAGACGCGGAGTTGGGCCTTGAGGCCCTTCTGGGTGAGACCAGAGCGCTTGGCCAGCTCGCGCGGCAGGTAGATGGTGACGTAGCGCCAGAGGTGGCCTGCGTGGTTGTTCCACAGGACAGCTCCGGCGTAGTCGTAGGTGTCCGGGTTGAGGGCGGTGCCAAGTTCGGGCGCGTTGTCGGGGTGCTGGGTTCCGCAGCGGCAGGGGCGATGGCCGGGGCGGTTGTGAACGGGGCCAAAGCTTGGGGCAGTGAGGGTGGCGAAGACGCGGGGGTGGTCGCGGACGGTTTCCGGGGTGTTCTTGGCTGGGTCGCCGGCGAGGCCGGCGCGGATGAGGTGGTAGGTGTCTCCCGCGTAGGTCCAGGCGCAAGACGGGCAGCGGGAGGCGCGGCGGTTGCCGCAGGCGACTCGGAGGCGTCCGCCGGGTTCGTAGTCGGTGCTGTAGGTGTGCAGGACGGCACCGGTGGCCGGGTCGAGGGTCTTGGTCGTGCCGGTCAGGTGGATGGGGTCGGAGCAGCCGCCGGTGCGGCGGATCTGGTCTTGCCAGCGGTCGAAGCCGGGGGACCCGGCTACCTTGAGCAGGTCGCCCAGGGTGGTCGGGTCCAGGCCCGCCAGGGTGGCGGCGTCGGTCACGCGGTCACCTTGCGGCGGGTGAGGTGGGCCGGGGCGGTGCCGGTGCCGTGGCAGGTCCGGCAGGTGACGGTAAGGGTGTGGCGGGAGCCGTCGCGGTTGTGCCGACCGGTGGTGATGGCGACGGCGGGGAAGCCGTCGCAGTTGGAGCAGTAGCGGATGCGGGTGGTGTTGTCGGGCATGATGGGCGGTCCCTTTCGGGTCGGTGAGGTCTGGAAGGGGTTGCTGGCGCCCGGGGCGGCGGATCTTTGGCGAGAGAGCCGCCCCGGGGGCCGTTCAGCGGCGGCGGTTGCGGCCCTTGGAGTGGGCGGGCGGGATGGCGTCGTAGGCGTCGGCGCCCTTCCAGAACGCGGCCCGCTCGTCATCCGTGCGGGAGTTGCCGCCGATCTCGCGGACGAGGCGGTTGGCGGTCTTGCGGTCGCTGTGGCGCTTGGCGATGGCGTACTCGCGGCCCTTCTCCGTCATGGCGGGGTCGGTGGGGGTGGAGTCGTTGGTCTTGCGGCTGAACAGGCCCATGACAAGTTCCTTTCAGTGCTTGTGGTGCTTGCGGGCGAGCTTGATCGTGATGCTGGCTCCGCCGATGGTCGGGACGGCTGCTGCGGCAGCGGCGGCCGCGATCTGGAAGGCAACGGCGAGCACGATCAGCACGACGGAAGCGCCGAGGGTGATCGCGATCGTGAGCAGGATCGGCCCGGCGTAGGACCGGGGCGGGGCCTGGACGATGACGACGTTGCGCGGGTCGACGCCGGGCGGGATCAGGTGTGCCGGGCGGTGGTTGGCGCGCAGTTGGGCGTCCGGGTAGCGCATGGCGGTTGCCTCCCTTCGGCGGTCAGGGGTTGCAGCGGTGGGTGCGGGCGGCGAGTTCAGCGGCGGAGCGGTCGCGGTAGTCGGCGGAGAAGCCGCAGCCGGGCGCGGTGCAGGCAGCGGTGTGCTTGGTCCGGCCACGGCCGTCGTAGTGCGAGCCGACCTGGACGGGACCGATGCGGATCACGTCGTAGAAGCGGTTCGGACGAGCCATGTGAGCCTCCTTTCAGGCGAGTTGGGCAGTGATGGCGTCAGCCAGGAGCGGCGGGACGCCGAGGCGGGCACGCAAGGTGTCGTTGTCGATCGGCGAGCCGGTGGCGGCGCGGTGGGTGTCGGCGATCTTCCGGGCGTGATCCAGCAACGCCGGAGGCACCGCAGGGACCGGGGCTGCGACTGGCTTAGCGGCCGGGGAGGACACGGGTGCAGGGGCGATGGGACGTGTGTCTGTCTCCTCGACTGGCCTGGGCTCGATCTCCGGCGCGGACGGCACTTCGGGCAGGACCTGAGCCGGAGCGGGAGCTGTGTCCACATCGATCTCTTCGGGCTCGTCGGCTGAGGTAGGCGCGTGGTCCGGTGCTGCTGGGGTGGGTGTGTGGGCGAGGAGGGTTCCGCCGAGGAAGGCCAGGGCAGGCCATCCGGCGACGAGGATGCGCAGCCAGGCCGGTACCGCGTTGAGGTCGAGGAGCCCGGCGGTCGCGATGTTCGCGCCGAGGGATGCGGCCAGGGCGATGAAGAACCACGTCCAGGCGGACCGTGCGGCGTGGTCGTTGGCTCGTAGGGTGCGGAGGCGGCGCCAGGCGGCGACGAAGAGCAGGTCGACGCTGACGGGGTAGGCCCAGGCCTTCCAGCCGTGCTGGCCGGCCGCTTCGGCGATGTCGTGCAGGTGGGCGAAGGACAGGGCACCGGCGATCACGGCCTGAACAAGCACAGCGTCCAGACGCATCTTCGATCGCATCGTGGTACCTCCTTCCTGGATCGGGCCGGGCCGGGCGGAGTTGGGGTGTCCGCCCGGCGCACGGCGGTTCAGGTGGTGGGGGCTTCGCCGGTGCCCCAGCAGGTCAGGCACAGCGCCTCCTGCTTGTGTGGGCTGTCGCGCTTCTTGCGGGCGCCGACCTGGAAGGTCTCGGAGGTCTGTCCGGCGTTCTGGCAGTCCGGGCACGGCTTCTTCGAGGCCGTCTTGCGGGCGGTGGCCCTCTTCGCAGCCATCGCGGTCAGTGGTCGTTGCTGGGGTAGCTGTGACCGGCGGGCGGGTAGGTGCCCTCGTCCTCGCGATAGGCCTGTTCCATCATCGAGTTGACGACGAGACTGGCGAACTCCAGATCCGAGCCTTCACTCTCGCCGTAGTCGATCGCGTCGTTGGTGATACGGGCACTGCGGTCGTAGTCGTCGTGGCGGTGGAACATGGTCATCTCCTTTGCTTGAGCCTGTTTTGGGCATGGCGGTGCTAGGGACTTGGCGTGAGGCGGTCACACCGGCCGTGGCGCGCGTGGGGGTTAGTCGGTGATGGGCCGGGGCTTGATCAGCGACGGCGACTCGTCGAGCGTCGACTCAGCGGCAACGGCCGGCCGGAACGGAGCCAGAACGGGGATGTCCGGCGTGAGGTAGGCGAACTCCTGGCAGACCGCCGCCGCCTCAGCAGGCGAGGTCTCGGGGGTGCGGATCCGCGACCAGCCACCGGACGTGTCACCGGCCACCGCGACGCCGGGACGGTCGGCTCGGATCGATGTGGCGGCGAACACCGCGTCCGGCGCGATGTCACCGAGACCCATCTCAGCGGTCTGCTTGTCATTGACCCGGTGGACCACACGGCCGGTGAGCTGCGCGCGCAGGGCGGTCGCTCCCTTACCCAGGTCGGAGCCGAAGCGCTGGCCGCAGACCTCCAGGTAGATGCCGATCGCGCGGGCCATCTGACCCAACCGGACCAGCTGCATGACCGTGTGGTCGCGGGCCGGTTCATCCTTCTTCGAGGTCACGAAGAACAGCTCCGCGATCTCGTCGATCAGCACGATGAGCGGCACCGGGCGAACCTCATCGGGCAGGTCCCACAGATCCGAGACGCCATGCTCGGCGAGCAGATCAAAGCGGTCCTCCATCTCTGCGACCAGCACATCGATCAGCGCGGAAGCCTGCTCCGACGTGACCGCCAGGGCCGACAGGCGAGGCGCGTAGGCGCTCTGCTCCACCCCGCGCTTGCAGTCGATGCCGACCAGGCCCACCGGCAGCTTGGCCAGGCCCTTGATCAGGTTGCGCTGATACATCGACTTACCGGACTGGTTCGCGCCCAGCGTCAGACCGTGAGGGGCCTTGCGGTAGTCGCGTACGAACGCGGTCCCATCCTCACGCAAGGCCACCGGCACAGCCACCGACCCAGCCTTGAGACGGCGCGGCATCCGGACCCGCTTGAGCACGTCGTAGCCGGTCATCCGCAGCTCCACCACACCCGGCTTGGACTCCACCACGTTGACCGAGTGGACACCCCAGGCATGCCGGAGCCGTTCGGAGGCCGCCGCCACGTCCGCCGGTTCCAGACCGGCCGGAAGCCGGAGCAAGACCCGCAGCCCGGTCGAAGTACCCCGCACACGGCGGACCTTCGGCGGAACCGGCTGAACCTCACGACGAGCGATGTTGCGCGCCATGAACGCCCGCAGACGCGACGGCTGCACCGTCAGCCCACACACATCCATCGTCGAGCGGTACGTCACCCTGAACCGGCCCCAGGCGACCGGCAGACCCACCAGCGACCAGTACACACGCGGCGCGTGGCCCTTCGCGTAGCCGAGGCCACCCACACCAGCTAAGGCGCCGGTTGCCTCCAGGATCGTGGTCAGGTCCGACATGATCAGAGCCCGGCCGTGATCGCGACCGCACGGAACGAGATCCCGTGCCGCTTCTGGCCGTTGAACTCGTTCTCCCAGTCCCGGGCCTTCAGGCCCACCACCGACACCGGGGAGCCGGGCACCAGGCCCTCCGGGACACCCGTCTCCGGGACCGACACCTGGTAGAGGTTCCCCTCCCCCTCATCGGAGATGAGCAGGCCCACCGTCATCATCTTGGCGCCGGTCTCACGGTCCACCGCGATTTCGCCCGTCTGCTTGTTCACCAGCTTCGGAGCGGGGGCGGTCGCCACGAACACCACAGCAGTCGACGTGTCGATCTTGAACGAAGGCATGAGGAACTTCCCCTCAGAGAGGTGACTGACTTGGCTAGCCTTGTTGGCCACATGACCAACGTAAGCAACATGGCTAGTCATGTCAACACCTGACTGTCCTGGCTGTCCCGATGCCGGTAGGGCCGCGTAGCATCGGTGCATGACCTTCGCTCCCGACCCGCTAGACCCGGACGACGACCGGCCGCCATACGAGCAGGTGGCAAGCAGCCTCGGAGCGGCCATCCGAACCAGGAAGCTGGCCCCCGGAGAAAAGCTCCCGTCGCACAAGGCGCTGACGGAGATGTATGGCTTCGCACGGGCGACCATCCAGCGAGCCCTTCGCGACCTGGAAGACGAAGGTCTCGTGGTGTCACGGAAGGGCAGCGGGGTCTTCGTCCGCAATCGCACGGAGCGGCCTGCCGGCCTACGCCCCTACGTCGAGCAGGCCTTCTCCAGCAAAGACGTCACGATCGACTTCGCCGGATTCTCCAGCGAGACACTTCATGGCGCGCTGCAAGAGCCGCTAGACAAGATCCGCGTGGGGCGCCTCACGCCGACCAGCATCACCGTCCGGATACTCGTGCCGGACATGTCGGTGCCGCAAGCAGCACCGGTACGCCGGGAAGACTGCGAGGACGACGTCCGACTCCGCAACCGGATGCACGACATCATGGTCGGCTACACGCGAAGCATCCGAGATTCGATCAAGGAGCTGGAGCACCTAGGACTGGTACCGGAGACTCGCGTCGACGTACGCGTGCACAACGGGACGCAGTTCTTCAAGCTGTACGTGATCAACGGCGAAGACGCGTTCTTCGGCTACTACCCGATCAAGCCCAACAAGGTGGTCGCCCAGGGCGAGGCGATCGAGATCTACGACCTGGTGGGCAGGGACACCGTATTGTTCCACCACTCGGTAAACGACAGCGATTCATCCAGCGGCACTCAGCAGGTACAGCAGGCTCGCATGTGGTTCGACAGCGTGTGGGAGACGATCGCGAGGGACTTTGATCTCGATGGCCGGTGACGACCTCAGCAGGACGCTGGCCCGGGCCTCCGCAGTGCTCTTCGACTTCGACGGTCCGCTGTGCGACGTGTTCGCCGGCCTGCCAGCGCCCAAGGTTGCGGAGGGTTTGAGGCACCAGGTTGCCACGCAGGAACCGTCACTCAGTGCGAAGCTCACCGAGACAGACGATCCGATGGAAGTCCTGCGGCTGAGCTACGAGTCCAATCCCGAACTGGGATTGCGGGTAGAGCGGGCTCTTGCCACCGCTGAACTTGAAGCTGTGGCAGTCGCTGGAATGCCGACGGCCGGAGCTGTAGATGCGCTGAAGGCAGCAGAAGCCGCGGGGCGCCGTGTCGCCGTCGTTAGCAACAACTCCGCTGAATGCGTCCGGGCGTTCCTCGCACAGCACGGGCTGAGCGGCCACGTACGTGAGGTCGTGGGTCGTGCTGCTGATCGCCCCGACCTGATGAAGCCGCATCCTCACGCGTTGTTGCGAGCTGCCGAGCTGCTTGAAGTCGGACCATCCGAGTGCGTGCTGATCGGCGACTCCGTCACTGACGTTCAGGCAGCCCACTTGGCTGGAGGTACGGCCGTCGGCTACGCCAACAAACCAGGCAAGTACGAAGTGCTCACGGAAGCTGGCGCCGAGGCGGTTACCGATCGGATGGGGGCCATCGCCGACGCAATGCGATGAGGAGGAGGGAGCTGTTACAGGTTTCTCTACCTCATCAAGCCCCGCCCTTCGGCCGGGGAAGAGGCAGGAGGTTGGGGAGGGAGGGCACTCCGGGGGCTCTCGCCGGGGGTGCCGTTCCCTTACCGGGTCTCCGGGTGCCGATCGCAGGGCAACAACCCGTTGAGTCCGTGGAGTGCCGATCGAAGCCAGCAGCCGCCGTGCACCCGATTGGTCAGCGTCTCGCGGCTCGTCGCCGCGGGAAGGCTTGCGGCTTGTGGCTCTGGCCTTGTGGGGGCTCTTGCCTTCGGCATCCGGCGCGCAGGCCAACGGCTTTGACAGCCGCCGCTACGAATCACACCCCACCGGCCCGCCACGCGGGCCGGCGCGGGCACGGGGGCTCGGGCGACGCTCCTGCCTCCGGCCCGCTCCGCCCGGCCCCCGGCCCCGCGCCACCGAAGCTGCCACGGGGTGATCCGCTAGACGCTTTCTCCTGCCCAAAAGCACCGCCGGACCGAGCAGACACCCCACCGGCCAACACCACCACCGACGCCACCCGGCAGCCCGGCAGCAGTCACCCACCATCAGGACGAGCTGAGCAGCCACGCAGGCGCCGTGCCTCAGGGGCAGGCCCAAGCCGGGAGCCCCGAGGGCGGCGAGGAAGTGCGTGGAGGTGAGTGGTGAGGTGGGGCGGAAGCGGTGAGCGGTTTACATGGCGGGCGCACTGCCGACCGTGCCATAGGTCTTGGCTCCGTCAACAAGAGCTGGCTACGGGAGGGATGGGGGCAGCAGGGCCGAGCGCTCCGGGCACGCAGGCCGGCATGGGCAGGCCGCCGTACCGCCACCGTCACGGGTGCGGGCGCGTAAACGGACCGGACCCTGATCCGTGGCTGAGGGGGAGCTACCTGCTGCCGCGATGCGGCTCAGCCCGTCATGGGCGCTCCGCTCACTGACCCACCGTTGTTCGAGATAAGCGCAGACCTTGAGCGGTGCGGCGCGATATGAGCTGACCTGCGGGAGCCCGGTGTGCGTGAGAATGCCCTTATGGAATCGGTCATATCAGCATTGCTCGGCGCCTTAGTCGGAGCGCTGGGAGCAGGGTTCGCTGCTGTCTGGTCGGGGCGACAAACACGCTGGCAGGTGAAGGCTCAGTACAAGGCCCAACACGCCCAGTGGCGACGCCAGGCGAGACGAGAAGCGTTCGCCGATGTCATCCGCGCCGCTCATGGCGTATCCGAGGCCTGCAAGGCCGGCGTACACACGTACCAGACTCCCGAAGACGAAGCTCACCGGCACGAGCTGACTCGCACTGTCGAAGAACGGATCACTGAGCTGCTGAAGGCTCAAACCCTCACGGAACTTGAGGGGCCAGATGCCGTCCTCCCAGCGTCCAGGGAGGTTCTCAATGGGGGACTGCATCTGCAGAGGTCTCTGGGGAGATTCAACGCTGCCGAGATCAGCGGCGGCGAGATGATCGCAGAGCTAGTCGCCTATGGCCTCACCATTGGGCAATTTCTTGCTGTTGCCCAACGTTGGCTGGACGAGCTGGAAGAGCTCGACTAGTGGCCCCCGCATACCCAAAGGCTCCCCCCTGGAGGCTGCGGGATTTGAACCCACGGCGATGTCCCTGCCACGACCACTTTCAAGATCACTTGAAGATGAAATCCGCGCACGCGACTATCGCCGATAGCACCCCCGTCGCGACGCCCAGGGACGCACTCAACTGCTGCCGATCCTGCGTGATCACCGCACTGGGGCCCTGCCCGTCCCCACCTGCTCCACGCATTGCCTTCAAGCCTTGCCACTTGTGCTCGCGGATCCAGCACCCACGCAATAGGCCTTGCGCGTTGTTGCGGCACCTCCCCTGACGCCCCATAGCTATGCACCTCAGTGGAGCAGATAGCAGGAAGTAGAGAACCGACACTGCGGCTACCAGGATGAACACACCCGGACCAATCACATCCGCAGCCCAGGCCAGGATCCCCAGCACGAGGATCACTACTCCCCAACGCTTCCTTAAGAACTCGCCAAGCCCGCCCATGCCCATGGACCGTAGGACATTCCGGACGGCGCCGGAAGAGCGCCTCTGGCGTCAGCAACCGCCTCGCCGATAGTTCGCAACGAGGGGCTGCCGTGCCCGCTGCGTGCCCGAAGGGCCGGTAAACCACGGGGAATTCGGGTGCGCAACGGGGGGCGACATAAGGCGCTCAGATCGACGTTTCGGCAGGTCAGGGCGCCGATTGGAGGTAGATCACCCCGTGATTCCCAAGCTCAGAGCGCGGGTTCGATTCCCGTCACCCGCTCCATAGTTGAGGCCCAGGTCGGAGACCTGGGCCTTGTTTGTTGTCTGGACCAGTTCAGGCGTCTTGCACCAGATCCGCACCAGAAGGCTCACCGGAAGGCTTCTGGCGGGCCTTGCTGGCCTTGCTCCGGGCGGCCCGCACGAGGTCGTCCAGGCCGCTCGCGACTTCCTGTTGCCGCTCAAGGTCCGAGTGCTGGTAGATCAGTGCGGCTTTCTCCGACGACTGGCCGGCGCGGACCATCGTGTCCTTGAGGGTGGCCCCGGATCGGGTCGCCAGGGTGTGACCGGTGTGACGAAGGTCGTAGAAGCGGAAGCCTTCCGGCATGTCAACGAGCGCGCGTGCCTTGCGCCACTTACGCCCGAAGGTGGACCGCCGGAACGGTTTGCCCTTCTCCCCCACGAACAGCAGCCCGTCCGGCCCCTTCTCCGCGTACCAGTCGAGGTGGCGTCGGAGATCTGTCCGGAGGAAGGCCGGCAGGACTACAAGTCGCTTGCCCGCGTCCGACTTGGTGTCGCCGAGGGCACGCCGACCAGTCGTCAGCTCGGGGGCGGCCATGCGGACGCGGATGGTCATGGCATCCAAGTCCACGTCCTTGCGGCGCAGCTCGGCCTGTTCCTCTGGCCGCATGGGGCCGTACGCACCAAGGAAGACCATCAGGCGCCAGCGAGGCCCGAGGGCGTCGGCGAGCGCGTCGACCTGGTCGACGGTGGCGATCTGGCGTTCGGCGGAGGACTCCTTTCCGGCGCCTCTGATGCGGCAGGGGTTGCGGCGGATCAGCTCGTCGTCGACCGCGGTTTCCATGATGGCCTTGAGCAGCTGGTAGGACTTGGCCACGGTCGTCGCGGCCCCAGTGCTCGACAGTCGCTCGGTTCGCCAAGTACGAACCCGGGGTGCGGTGATCTCGTCGAGGTCCAGGGCCTCGAAGGTGGGAAGAATGTGCAGCCACAGGAGGCGCCGGTACAGCTCGTCGGTGGTGGCGGACAGGCCGCGCTCCTCCACCCACCGAAGTGCGTACTCCTTGAAGTTCACCGCACCGGCATCCGGATCCTGCCAATTGCCACGGGTGAGATCGGCTTCGATCTGTGAGAGCCAGACCTCGGCGTCTTTCTCGGTCGCGAAAGTCTCAGGTGCGCGGAACTCCTGGCCGTCCGGTTCCTGGTAGCTCGCGGTCCAGCGGCCGGACCGGTACTGACGCACCGCGCCGAAGCGCCGGCGGGTGCCCTTGCTGTTCCCCATCAGGCAGCCCTTCCGTAGCGAGACCGGCGACGGCGCATGGGCTGCACGGTGTTCCCCTCGATGTACGCCGCCAGGACGCTCTCCGGGATGCGGACATGGCTGCCGATCTTGACGAAGGTGATCCGGCGTTCGGCGATCAGACGGCGGGGGAAGCGGGCGCTGGTGCCGAGGCGTTCGGCGGCTTGGTCGACGGTGAGCAGGGCGTCGGTCACGCTCGTTCCCCTTCCTGGGCGAGGGCTTCTCGGGCGGTCTCACGGTTGAGTCGGATACCGCGGGCGATGGTGGTGGCGAGGGCGGATTCGCCGGGGGTGTGGCCATGGCCGACGTACTGCCAGTCGGTCAGGACGAGGACGGTGTCCGGCTCCGGGGGTTCGAGGCCGAGGGCTTCGCGTTCCTGGGCGGCGCGGAAGTCGGCGCGGGCCGTACGGAGTTCGCCCAGGGTGGTCGAGTAGCGGCGGGACTTGGAGGAGAAGTGGCCGCGGAAGCCGAGCATGTGGGCCCAGGCCCAGAGGCGGCGGTCCGGGTAGAGCGGGTCCAGGGCCTTGCACGCGGTGATCAGGCGGCGGGTGTGGTCGGGGACCTGGTGGCGGTCCAGCTCGGCGAGTTCGCCGATGCGCCGGTCGAGGGAGCCGGTGGTCTCGGCGGCCTTGGTTGCGTACTTCGCCACGTAGGAGGCCACGGCCTGTTCGGTGACGTTGGAGCCGTCGCCGAACGCCTTGACCGGCCGCACGTCCAGTTGTGTGCCCCAGCGGAAGGTCCGGGCGGGCTGGTCCCTGGCAGCCGGAGCCGTTGCCCGTGCGAGTCACCTCCATTCCCACCCCCTCGGGGCCAGCCACAGCCCCATCTCAGCCCTTCAGAGCGGTACACCAGGGTCAACAGCGGTCGAGCTGGCCGCCCCCGATTACCCGCCTCCCCCAGCTCGTCGCCGGCCTCGCCAACGACCGGCTGCGTCCGTTCCTCAGCACCTGGCACTGGAAGTCCACGAAGCCGCGCGGCCGGACACCATGAGGCGCGCTCACGGCCCGCGGCATGGTCGTCCGTGCCATCGGCGCGCGGTCCAACGCGGCGGTCTTGGTCAGCGTCGGCAAGGGGTGGTGCCCAAGCGGCGCACGGCCCGCCTCCACGAACGCCTGGTCTCGCGGGGTCGGTGGACCGTCGGCCGGAGTACGGTGAACACATCGGGATATTTCGGCGCTCCCGTCCTTGCCGGAGTCGGAAGGCCGGCGGTGGGCCCGGCCAGCTCGTCTCTCCGCCCGTCTGTAGCTCGCCGCGGACAGCACGATCAGGGCGATGAGGACGCCAACCGTTCCATGACTGACGGCGGTAGGTGTGAGCATTCGCCCCGTGGCACCTCATATGCCTGACAGAGAGGCCAGCATGAGACCTGTAGAACCGATTCTTTCGGCCGGGATGGCCGAGGTCCGTATCGTCGCCGCATCCCCCGAGGCCGCCCGCCGGGTCGCAGAAGTTCTCCGGCACTGCTTCCCCGCCACCGAACAGCGCAGCTACCCCGCCGGCCATGATGGCGGGACCCGGCTCCACATCACGGTGGACACCACGCAGACCCCCGAGCCCAACGCGACGGCCCCGCCATGGCCGGCGACCAGCAGGTCAGCCGCGCGTGACCGCCCCCACGCGGACGAGGTCTGAGAAACCGGGCCTCAGATACGCGTCTGCGACAGAGTCGGCCCCTCGATCAGGCGTCCCGGCGCCCCTCCACCGCGATGGGCGCGACGCAGTTCTCCCCAGAGGTAAGCAGTTATGGCATCACTAACCGAGCGGAAGGCGTACCGCGAGAAGATCATGCAGGCTCTGTACGAGGCCACTGAGGGCAACCGCCTTCTGGGCGTCACCGGGGCCAAGCTGGCGCAAGATCTCGCGATCCCGGAAGAGGATCTGGCTGCCGCCTACACGTATCTGGTGGGCGAGGACCTGATCACGGTCGACTGGGCCGCGGGCAATACGCCGGCCATGGTCACGCTGACGCACCAAGGCATTCGGCACATGGAGGCTGAAGAAGAAAAGCACGGTTGACGCAATGATCAGGCAGCGTCCGAACCCCTCGACTGCCGGCGGAGGCCCGGAGGAACTACCCATCCGGCGGTCAGTGCCGTTCCTCCGCGATGGGTACCGGTGAACCATGGCTGGCACCTTCACCACCCGCACCATCAACATGGCAACCGTTGCCACTGAGACCATGCACGACCTGACGAGCGCATGCTCCGGGTTCCTCCGGGAGGCCGCTCATGGGCGAAGCGGACTGCTGAACGTCTTCACCCCCCACGCGACGTCCGGCCTGGCCATCATCGAGACCGGCGCGGGCAGTGACGATGACCTGTTGGCAGCCCTCCGCGACATTCTTCCCGCGGACGACCGCTGGCGGGACCGCCACGGCAGTCCAGGCCACGGCAGCGGCCACGTGCTCCCGGCGCTGGTACCGCCACACGCCACGTTGCCCGTGGTCGATGGCGAGCTGGAGCTGGGCACCTCACAGTCCGTCGTACTGGTGACCACCGAACGGGACAGCCCCGAACGCCAAGTCCGGCTGTCCTTTCTCGGCTGACCGGACGACCCAGGCGCGGTCCTGTGGCTGACAGCCCCCGTTGGCAGCCGATGCCACACGAGAGTGTCCGGCTGCCCGCACAGGAGGCGCTGCCTCTTCGCAATTCTCGGGCCGACTGCTCCAAGTCTCCTGTGCCGTTCACCCCGTCGCTCCGCATCGGCCCAGCGTGCCTTACTGGGAGTAAGCTGGAACTACCGAGGGCACTCCGTACACCAGCCTCCACGCTCGTGTCGTTTTCGGCGATTCACGACACCGGGCCGGTTATGGTCGGCCCGGGGCAAGGTCCGCGTCATGACCACGACCATTCCGTATACGCCGGCGGTCGAAGACCGGACCGCTTCGCTGCCCCTGCGACTCATGCTGGCGCCGGCCGGCAGCGCTCCAGCTCTGCTCGACGGTGCGTGGTGGCCCCGCTCCCGTGACCTCACGGCGGAACTGCCCGCACTGACGGCTGTCCTCGACCCGCTGTGGGGGCGGATCACCCACGTCACGGTGAACCCCACCTTCTGGCCGGTCATCCCACGGAAGGTGCCCGTGGACGGGCATGTGGCGGGTGTCGGCTGGTTCAGGGCCGAGCAAGATCCCCACAAGCTGCTGCTGTTCTCCTACACCGTCGGCCGTTGGGACCTGCTGGTGATCCCTCCGGAGACCAGCCCCGCCACGGCCGCCCGGCTCATGACCGAGGCCGCCGATCCGCGGGGCACCCGCACCGCGAGCGCCCTGATGGACGAGGCAGAGCAACGCCGGATCGCGGAGGAGATGGAGCTGTCCCTGGTTTCGGTCTGGGACTCCGAAGGCGGCCATGGCGCACGCCTGCCGACCTCACGTTCCCCCGCCCAAGCAGTCATTACTCAGGTACCAGGCGCGGAGAAAGGCATCTGAGCTTCGTCGGCCGGCCCGAGCTGATCGGTGACTCGCACGCGGGCACGGCCTTCCTGTCCGGGGCCCCTGTCGAGGTACCGCAGGATGACGGCATCCGGATGTATCTGCCGTTGCTGGACGGCAGCGACCAGGTGGGCGTGCTGGCCCTCACCCTGGACACCGTCGATGACGATGACCGGCGCTTGTTGCGCAGACTCGCCGGCCTCGTCGCCGACATGCTGGTCACCAAGCACAGCTACACCGACCAGTTCTTCCTGGCCCGGCGCCGCGAACCGATGAGCTTGGCCGCGGAGATCCAGTGGTCCCTGCTACCGCCGCTGGCGATGTCCGTCCCGCAGGTCGCGGTGGCGGGAATCCTGGAACCGCCTACAACGTCGCCGGCGACAGCTTCGACTACGCCCTCAACGAGGACATCCTGCACGTGGCCATGGTCGATGCGATGGGCCACGGCCTGGATGCCGCCACCATGGCGACCGTCGCCATCGGCGCCTACCGGCACGCCAGACGCGCCGCAGTCGGTCTGTCCGAGATCTACGCGTTCATGGACCGGGCCATCGCCGAGCAATTCGGGCCCGACCACTTCGTCACCGCGCAGATGATGCGCCTCAACATCCTCTCCAGCTGCCGGACCACCTGGCCGTTGCAGATCAGCAGCCCTGAAACAGGAGCGGGGCGGGAGCACCAGCGACGATGCGACCCTCTTCCTGATCGAGTGGCGCGGGGGTGCTGCCGACCACCTCGCCGTCCTGGAGTGAGCCGACAGCCGCACCTTCGGGCGACCTGTATCCCCCTTGTCGTCAAAGGTGCCTCGAAGCCAGACTCGACGGCTTCCTCACCGCTCTCCACGTTCGTGGCCCGTCCGAGGCTCTTCCGGGGGAACCAGGTGTGCATGACGGGTGCCGGTATCGATGAGGATCTGCTCGGCCTGGGTGACGTTGCCGGCCTCGACGGCCCTGGCCATCGCGGCGCGGGCTGCTTCAGGTGTCGCGTGCGGCGGGACCACCAGCAGGGAGAAGTGGTCCTGGTCGCCCCGGGTGATAAGGACGGTGTCGTCACCGACCGGGAAGGAGTCGATGTGCACGACCCGGTCGTCGATCACCAGACGGGTCGGCAGCTCTTCCCAGGCACCGGCGTCCAGGCCGACCCGCAGGACGGGGCCCAGATGTACGGTCAGCGCGGCGATCAGACCGGGCAGCTCGGCGCCGATGTCACGAGAACGCGGCCACCACGCGCCGTCGAGAACTTGCTCGCGGGTTTGCGTGGTCACCAGCCTCAAGAGGGCCGTCCCGGGTCTGACGGCCTGGTGCACCTCGTCCGGCAGCAGCTGCGGGACGCGGGGAGTGTCGGAGTCGGCCATGTTTGTTCGTCCGCCTTCTGGGCGGTGCATCCGCCCGGCGAGGTGACCTCGTTACTTCACCGTACTCCGCGTGCCGTGGCGCGGGCGCGGCGGCGACGGAGCCGGACCCACATCCGCCAGCAAAGTTCCTGGTCACGCGCACCTTCACGGCCGGCCGGCGCAGTGTGACGAGACCGGAAGTACCTCGCACACCGGCTGCCACGCCGGTGTCACGAGCTTCCCGCTCTGACCGACGTGCTGGACGCGCGCTGGGGCCGGATCACTCATGCCACGGTGAACCCGACCCACGGTGCCGGTGCCCGGCCACACGGTGCACGTGGGCTGGTTCGCCGAGCAGGACCCGAACAAGCTGATGTTCCTGATCCATCTGCTCAACGCGCAGCACGACGAGCGGATCGCGGCCTTCCCCTACAGCGATGCCCTGGGAGGCGGCACGCCTTACGAAGATCGTTTCGCCGTGTCCGTCGCGTTCGCAAAACAGCCATGCCCCCAACCGGCAGCCGCCCCGCCAGCACCAGGCCAGGTCCGTGAAGCGCCCGTGCTCTCACGCTCGCTGCCGTGGCCGCGCCCTCCGCGTGCCCTTAAGGGCGGTAAACACGGTCAACACCGGTGCGCTGCCGCACCCCCCAGCACCCGCCTTGGCAACGTTCACGCAGGTCAGCACATCAATCACAGCCACGCGCACCATTGATTCCCAAGCTCAGAGCGCGGGTTCGATTCCCGTCACCCGCTCCATACGGAAGCCCCAGGCCAGCAGCCTGGGGCTTGTTTGTTTCCTAGGGCCTGTCCGATGGGTCGGGGTCGGAAAGGCCGCGGCGTCTGGTGCGGTGCATCGCAAGGCGCCGGAGCGTCTCGATAGCGGAGCTATCGGGATGATTCGGCAACGCCGCGAGGTGCCGTGCCAGGCGTCGCGGGCCCGGCCAGGACCCATCGGACAGGCCCTAGTCCAATTTCGGGGTGCCGCACCAGGGTTGATCCTGGTCTTGGGCCGAGTGGGGTTCTTGCTCAAGCGGAGCGGACGGCCGTAGCGGAGTCCCCACACCTCGTCCACCAGGCCGGCCAGCAAGTGAGGGGCGGTGCGCGCGAGTCCTTCGAGCGCGGCGCGCATGAATTCGGTGACCAGCTCCAGCCGGGTCAAGTCGCGCACCGCGGCCAGGATGCGGGTGGAATCGGTGCGCTGCGTGGTGCGTTCGCGTACCAGCCCGGCGCCCTTGAGTCGGGCCGGCGCGAGGTCGAGGAGGCGGTCTGTGCGGGTGCGAGGCCAGGGCGCCCGTCGCACGGGTGCCAGTCGGCGAATTCCTCGTCGCACCACAACCCGTCCAGCCGGTCTCTCACCCACATCGCCGTCGTACCGTCCGGGTTGCTCGCCCGCGCGACCTGCGCCGTCAAAGACGGGACCTGCTCACCGGAACGGGGACAGAGGGACACCGGACACCTCGACAGCAGCATCGGCCTACGGAACAGCCTTGAGCATGCCAACTGATCAGAGCGCCAAGGCCACGTAGCTGTGGTCATCGGGCCGGCTGGTTATGCGTGATCGGAAGGTGACGTGGCGGTGCCGTCCGGAGTTGTTTCGGTTCTGGTGTAGAGGACCTCGCGACCCTGCTCAGCGGCGCGGATGAGCCCTTCGCTGGTGAAGTCGAGGAAGCGGGCGGCGTTCTCGAGGCGGGTGGCGGCCGGGGTTCCGTGGCCGAGGATGCCGACGCCCTGCCGTGCGGTCTCGATGAACTGGTCGTTGGCCCGGGCGCTGCGGATCATCGACCGGTACCAGAGGTCGTCGTCGACGATGTATCGCTCGCGACGGCGCTTGTCGCGTTCCCGGCGGACGAGGTCCAGGCTCTCGAGGAACGTGATCGCTTTGGAGATGGACGCCGGGCTGACCTGGAGGCGCTGGGCGAGTTCGGAGGCGGTGAGGCTGCCGGTGTCTGTGGTGTAGAGGCAGCCCAGCACCCGGGCCATCATCTTGGGCAGGCCCGAGGTCATGAAGACGGTGGTGAGGGTCTCCTGGTAGTCGCTCACGGCCTCGGCGTCGCGTCCGTAGGGTTGCGGCGACGCCTGCGACCTCTGGGGCGGGGCCTGCCTGCGCTGGTGGGTGCGCTGCTGGGTGGCGCGGTGGGCCAGGTCGGCGCGGTAGCCGGTGGGGCCGCCGTTCCGTGTCACCTCACGCGTGATGGTGGAGGTCGGACGGTCGAGACGGCGGGCGATCTCGGCGTAGGCCAGGCCGTCGGCCAGCCCCACCGCGATCTGCTGGCGCTCCTGCTGGGTGAGCCTGCCTCCCGGCATCACGACCCCCTTCATGCCCCACGGGTGCTCCATGGTGCTGCTCGGCGTTCCCTGACGCCTCCACCATAGCGTTCACCTTCAACGCATTGCAACGACTGACTGCCCTATCGTTGCGTTAAGCGAGAGGGTGCTGCAACGATTATTACGCTCTCACCTGCGTAAATGCAGCCGCCAAGCAAAGATCTCGTTGCAGAGATTTGGAAAGCAACGTAGCTTTTCCATCGTTCGGAAAGAGCGCACCGCAAGCACAAGGGAGAGCACGATGCAGAAGTTCGACACCCCCGCCCCGATCTCCGCCGTCCTGGGCATCCCCGCCGGACGCGTCCAGTTCATCGCCGCAGACCGGGCCGACACCGCGGTCGAGGTCCTGCCTGCGAACGCCTCGAAGGGCCGCGACGTGAAGGCAGCGGAGCAGACCACGGTCGAATACGCCGACGGAGTCCTGCGGATCGAGAATTCGGCGAAGAACCAGTACTTCGGCCCCTCCGGATCCATCGACGTGACGGTCAAACTGCCCGCCGGTTCCCGGGTCGAGGCCAAGGCGGCCAGCGCCGAACTCCGGACCGTCGGCCGCCTCGGCGACGTCGCTTTCGAAGGCGCGTATGGCCAGATCAAGCTGGACGAGGCCGCGAGCGTCCGTCTCACTGCGGTCGACGGCGACGTCGAGGTCGGCCGGCTGGGCGGGGCCGCGAAGATCAGCACCGCAAGGGGCGACATCCGGATCGCCGAGGCCATGGGCGGCACGGTCGTGCTCAGCACCCAGTCCGGCGACATCACGGTCGGCGCCGCCGCCGGCGTGTCGGCCGCCCTGGACGCCGGCACCGCCTACGGCCGCATCAGCAACGCCCTCAAGAACGATGGCCCCGCCGATCTCGACATCCGCGCCACCACCTCCCACGGCGACGTCACCGCCCGCAGCCTCTGACCCGCTCCCTCCAAAGGAGCACCCTCAACGCCACCCCGGCCAGCGGAGCGAACGCGAACTCGCGAAATGGACGCCGCGCCGGGGAGGCGTCCCGCACGGCGAACGCAGCACGGCCACCGCCCTGGATGCACGCAGCCACCGCCCAGGACGCGCTCGGCGGCAGCCACACCTCACCGGGCCAACCACCCACCCACGCAACCCACAAGGAGCACACAACCATGTCCGTCACCCTTACCGACCAGCGCAGCGGCTTCTCCGAAACAGGGCTGCGCAGAATCCGCGACGTGCTGGCACGACACGTGGAGTCCGGAAAGATTCCCGGGCTCGTCGCTCTGGTCGGCCGGGGCGACCAGACGCACGTCGAAGCGGTCGGGACGATGCGCCATGACGGTGGCGCGCCGATGCGCCGCGACACGATCTTCCGGATGGCCTCGACGTCCAAGCCGGTCACGATGGCGGCGGCGATGGTCCTGCTGGACGAGTGCAGGCTGCGGCTCGACGACCCGGTGGAGCCGTGGCTGCCCGAGCTCGCCGACCGGCAGGTGCTCAGGCGGGCCGACGGTCCGCTGGACGACACCGTGCCGGCACGGCGGCCGATCACCGTACGGGACCTGCTGGTCTCAACCTTCGGGCTCGGCATGGATCTGACGTCGCTGGGCACCCCGATCATGGACGCGGTCTTCGAGCGGGGCATCTTCAGCCAGAGCGCGACGGCGCTTGCCGCGCCGGACGAGTGGATGCGCCGCCTGGGCACGCTTCCGCTGATGCACCAGCCTGGAGAGCGCTGGCAGTACCAGATCAGCAACGATGTGCTCGGTGTGCTCGTCGCCCGGGTCACCGGGCAGTCGTTCGAGACGTTCCTGCACGAACGGATCTTCGGCCCGCTGGGCATGAAGGACACCGGTTTCCATGTGCCCGCCGGCAAGATCGACCGGCTGCCGCCCTGCTACACGCCGAACCCGCAGACCGGGGAGTTCACCGTGTGGGACGAGGCGGTGGGCGGGCAGTACAGCGCGCCTCCGGCGTTCCAGTCAGGCGGCGGTGGTCTTGTCTCCACCGTCGATGACTACCACGCCTACTTCCGGATGCTGCTGAACCACGGGACGCACGACGGCGAACGCATCCTGTCCCGGCCGGCCGTCGAGCTGATGACCACCAACCGCCTCACACCCGAGCAGAACGCCGCCCGCACCACCATGGCCCGCAACAACGTCCATGTGGGCTTCGGCCAAGGGCAGCACGGCGGCTGGGGCATGGGGATGGCGGTACGCACCTACCGCGGCGACTACGCGCCGATCGGCCAGTTCGGCTGGGACGGCGGTACCGGCACCAGTGCCTACGCCGACCCGCACAACGGGCTCGTCGGCGTCCTACTCACCCAGGTCGGGCTGTCCCTCCCGGCCCCGGCACAGCTCATCCACGACTTCTGGACCACGCTCTACCAGGCAATCGACGACTGACCTCGACGACGGACACCGACCTGCCGTCCCCGTGGGCCCGCCCTTGACCACCGGCTGGCCGTCTACCAGCGCAACGCGATGGTCGTCTACACGGATGCCCGGCTGGGCTGACCGACCGCTCACACCGCCGGGGGGCTGCAGCCCCCCGGCCACAAGCGGACTTCGCCGCCATCACGCCGGATCAGCCCTCCCCTACGGGCCGAAATCCGCCCCTCCAACAAATGGATCTGCATATCAGGTCTGCCATGCCTACGCTCGGCATGTACAGCCCTTCGCGCGAGCAATCCACGCACCTTCAGCAGCGACGCTGGTGTCGCGCAGTCGTCTTGCCCCGGCCGGGCCCCTCCCTTCCGGAGCCCGTCTCAACCTCCGTGCCAGTGTCGTGCCAGATCGAGCGGTAAACAAAGGTCAACAAGGGCCAGAGATCCAACCCCGCTTCCCCTCCCCGTAGGGGGCATCTTCGCTGGTCAGGCCAGTGCGGAGCGCTCGACGCCCCCTGATTCCCAAGCTCAGAGCGCGGGTTCGATTCCCGTCACCCGCTCCATAGTTGAGGCCCAGGTCGGCGACCTGGGCCTTGTTCGTCGTCTGAGCCAGTTCAGGCGGCCCGCGCCAGAAAGGGGCGCCGAAGGGGCACCGAAGGGCTGCTGGTGAGGGATTCGCGCTCCTGGCCGGTGACTTGGCGGAGCGGACGGCGGCGGACTGCCGCTCGACCGCAGGGCGTCCGCCGTGTCGGCCGCGGAGAGACGTTCGGCCGGGTCCTTGCGCAACAGCCCCTCGATGACCGCACCCAGCGGGCCTGCGCAGTCAGGGATGTCGGGCTCGTCGTAGGCGACCGCGTGCAGCACGGCGGCGGGTGCCCCCGACCGCGCGAACGGGGAACAGTTGGAGACGAGTACGCACAGGGTGACTCCCAGCGAGAACAGGTCGCTGGGCGGGCTCGCCTCCTTGCCGTGCAGCCGTTCGGGGGCGATGTAGTCGAGGGAACCCATCAGCTCGCCGGTGTGGTCAGCGACTCGCCGTCGGCCAGGGCCGCGATGCCGAAGTCGCTGAGGACAACGTTGCCGTTGCCGCGCAGCAGCACGTTGGCCGGCTTCACGTCCCGGTGCAGGGCACCGGCGGCGTGCACGGCCCCGAGGACGTCGAGAAGCTGCAGACCGATCTCGGCGGCCCTGGCCGGGGACAGCGGACCTCCGCATCGAGGTGCTGGGAGAGCGACGGGCCCGCCACCAGTTCCATGACGATGCAGAGCCGGTCCTCGAACTCGACCAGGTCGTAGATGTCGATCACATGTGGATGGGAAACGCTGGCGATGGCGCGGGCTTCACGCAGTGCCCGCCGCGTCCGATGAGGTCGGTCAGGAGGTACCGGTCTGCGACGAGACGCTGCTCGTCACTGGGAATCGCCTGGTCAACGTAACGTCATGCGCCGAGTCGGCCGCCTCCTCGACCGGAAGCCCGACCTGAAGCCCGAGCCGAAGCCCGACGAGAAGCCTGATCGGGCCTCGTCGACGCGCTCCGGGACCGCTATGCCTCGCCGCCCGCGGCCTCCGTGCCCGCGGCCTCCGCGGCGGCCCGGACGAGGTTCTCCTCCAGGCGTTCCAGGGTGTGCAGGGCGGCGGTGCGCTCGTCGTCGGAGAGGCCCGCCGTCGAGAGGTCCTCCAGCTGGCTCCAGACCCGTTCGACCTCGCGGCGCAGGGCGCGGCTGGCCGTCGTGGGTTCGATGAGCGAGGCGCGCTTGTCGGTGGGCGAGGGGCGGCGGCGGACGAAGCCGGCCTGCTCCAGGCGCTGGACGGTGCGCGTCATGGTGGCGGCGTCGGAGTCCATCAGGCGCACCAGGTCGGTCTGCCGCTGGGGGCCGAGCTCCCACAGGTGCATCATGACCAGCTCCTGGCCCGGATGCAGGCCGATTCGGCGCAGGAGCTGTCCGGCGAACATGCGGTGCAAACGGGCCAGGCGGAAGATCGCGTGGCTGACCGGCCCGCCACCGGCCGCGGCCGGCACCGGGACGGTGGCCTCCCGCCCGGGGCCCACGGGGCCCTTCCCGGCCTCCGGTGTGGACTGCGCCATCTCTCCCTCACTTTCCTGTCCGAACAAGGCAACAACTTTACCCCGCGCCCGGGTGCCACCGAAGCACCACCCAGGCGGCAGCACTCACAGCCCAAGCAGCGTTCCCATCCCAAGCGGCACTCACAGCTCAAGCAGCATTCACCGCCCAAAACGAGGGCGTGACGTGGCTCACACTTCCCCGGGATGACGGGATTTACTTGTTCGGACAGGTGATTTACTTGTTCGGACAGGTATCGCTGGCAGGGCGGCGCCTCGTATCGCAGCGAAGCGCCCCGCGCCGCGGAACATCACCCCTCCCGAGGAACCCGAGGAAGACACCGTGACCACTGCTTTCGATCCGATCGTCCTGGGCGGCAAGCACCTGGCGAACCGCGTGGTGATGGCGCCGATGACCCGCAGCCGCGCCCACGGGCCCGGCGCCGAGCCGACCGAGCTGATGGCGACGTACTACGCGCAGCGCGCCGGGGCCGGGCTCATCGTCACCGAGGGCATCCAGCCCTCGCCGCTCGGCCAGGGCTACCCCGACACCCCCGGTCTGCACACGGCCGGGCAGGTGCGGGCCTGGCGGACGGTGACCGACGCCGTGCACCGCGAGGGCGGTGCGATCTTCGCGCAGCTGATGCACACCGGCCGGATCGGGCACCCGAGCCTGCTGCCCGACGGACTGGTGCCGGTGGGGCCGTCGGCGGTGGCCGCCAAGGGCCAGGTCTTCACCCACGAGGGGCCGAAGGAGTTCGTGACGCCGAAGGAGCTGAGCGAGGCGGAGATCCGGCAGACCGTCGCCGACTTCGTCGACGCGGCCCGCAACGCGGTCGAGGCCGGGTTCGACGGGGTCGAGCTGCACGGGGCCAACGGCTATCTGATCCACCAGTTCCTCGCGCCCAACACCAACCGCCGCACCGACGCCTGGGGCGGCACCACCGAGGGCCGGATCCGCTTCGCCGTCGAGGTCGTCACGGCCGTGTCCGAGGCGATCGGCAGCCACCGGGTGGGCCTGCGGATCTCGCCCGGGAACCAGTTCAACGACATCTCCGAGGACGCCCCGGGCGAGGTCTACCTCACCCTGCTGGACCGGCTGGCCGGCCTGGACCTGGCCTACCTGCACCTGGTGGAAGGGCCGAACCGCGACCTGACCCCGCGGCTGCGCAAGGTCTGGCCCGGCACGTTCGTCCTCAACCCGTTCACCTACCCCGACACCACCGGCCCCGACGCGCTGGGGCTGATCGAGGACGGGAGCGCGGACATGGTGGCCTACGGAGCGCTGTTCCTGGCCAACCCCGACCTGCCCCGGCGTCTCGCCTCCGGCGGTCCGTTCAACACCCCCGACAAGGCCACCTTCTACGGCGGCGACCACCGCGGCTACACCGACTACCCCGCCCTCACCGCCTGAGCGGCGACCTGAGCGGCGACCCCGCCGAGACGGGCGCACGTGCGTCAGGGCACGTGCGGTTCCCGTTTCCGCCCCGCCCCCGCCGATCCCCGGCCTGGACGCGGCCGCTGTCGTCGACGCCGTCGGCGAGGGGGCCGATGCCGCCGTGGGCGATGAGGTTCTCGGTGCGACCGGCGGCGGATCAGCCCATGGCCGCCAAGACGCGCCGAGCCGCGTCGCACAGGTAGTTGAGGACCTCGTGGTCCGCGGCGAGGGTGTAGTCGGTGTTGAGGGCGGCGAGGGTCTGCGCGATGCGGGGGAGGTGGTCGTCGGAGGCGTCGACGCGGCAGGTGTGTGCGGTGAGGGGGCTGATGCGGGTGGCCAGGCCGGGGGTGCGGGTGCGGAGGTGCTCGGCGGGCGCCTGGACGGTGGCGATCGCGCGGTAGCGGGTGGGGGCGGCGGAGAGCCGGGTGGCGACGAAGGCGGCGGGATCGTCGCCGGGGACCGGGCGGGGCGGGACGCGTCGGCCGGTGGGGGTGGGGTGGCTGATGCGGTCGAGGCGGTAGAGGCGCCAGTCGTCCTTGTCGGTGTCGTGGGCGAGGAGGTACCACAGGTTGCCGGAGGCGACCAAGTGGCAGGGCTCGACGCGACGCGCGGCGGTGCTGCCGTGGCGGGTGGTGTAGTCGAAGCCGACGATCTCGTGGTCGCGGCAGGCCACGGCGAGGCCGGCCAGGACGGCCGGGTCGGCGCGCGGCCCCCGGTTCTCCCACCCGATGTCGGCCAGGGACGTCTGGAGGGCGGTGACCTGGCCGCGCAGGCGGCGGGGCAGGACCTGCTCCAGCTTGGCGAGGGCGCGCAGGGCGGTCTCCTCGATGCCGGTCAGACCGCCGGCGGCGGTGCGCAGGGCGACGGCGATGGCGACGGCCTCGTCGTCGTCGAGGAGGAGGGGCGGCAGGTCGGTGCCGGGGGCGAGGCGGTAGCCGCCGGCGTGGCCGCGGGCGCTGTCGACGGGGTAGCCCAGTTCTCGGAGCCGGTCGATATCGCGGCGGACGGTGCGCACGGTCACGGAGAGTCGTGCGGCGAGGTCGGAGCCGGACCACTCCCGCCGGGTCTGCAGGAGGGACAGCAGCCGCAGCATGCGGGCGGTCATATCGCTCGTCATGAATTCCATGATGCCCGCGTCAAAGGACACACCCTGTCCTGAAATCCTCCTACGGTGGACCTGTCCGAACAGAACGGAACGGAACAGACCACATCGGGAGGTTTCTCCATGAAGACCGCGATTCTCGGCACCGGTGGCGGTGCCCGCGCCCACACCGCCAAGCTCCTCGAACTCGGCCACGACGTCTACGTCGGCACCCGCGACCCCGAGGCCACCCTCGCCCGCGACGAGCCCGACATGATGGGCAACCCGCCGTACAAGCAGTTCCTCGCCGAGCACCCCGGCATCACCCTGCTGTCCTTCGGCGACGCCGCGGCCGCCGCCGACGATCTGGTCATCAGCGGCATCGACGGCCACAACGCCGTCGCCGCGCTGTCCGCCATCGCCGACCGGCTCGCGGACAAGACCCTGATCGACTACGCCGTGCCGTTCGTCTACCAGCACGAGACCGAGCATCCCTGGCCCACGCCGTGGGGCGTCATGCCCAAGCTCGACCCGTGCGACACCGACAGCCTCGGCGAGCAGATCCAGCGCGCGCTGCCCCGGACCAAGGTCGCCAAGTCCTTCGTCACCCAGGAGCAGACCACCGTCGTCGATCCGCAGGCCGTCGGCGGCGGCGACCACACCATGTTCGTCGCCGGTGACCACGCCGACGCCAAGCAGCGGACCACCGAACTGCTCAAGTCCTACGGCTGGAGCGACATCCTCGACCTCGGCCCCCTGGTCTGCGCCCGCGGCATGGAGATGTACGCCCATATGCACTCCGCCATCGGCTTCGGCCTCGGCCAGCAGTTCGGCGGCCACTTCGGCCTCAAGGTCGTGCGCTGACCAGCGCGTCAGCAGGCACCGGCGCGTAGGCAGGCACCCGGCGCGCCACCAGACACCAGCCACCAGCCCGTCAGCCCGTCAGCAGACACCCCCACATCGAGAAACCCTCCCGCGGAAGGCCCCCCCATGGCGAACGAGACCACCGGCACCCTCAACGGAAAGATCATCTGCCACGCGATATGGGCGCCGGACGGCCGTGCGCTGGCCGACTTCTACGCCACCGCCCTGGGCACCAAGGTCTCCCGGACCTACCAGGACGAGCAGGGCGACGACGCCGCCTTCGCCTTCTACGTCGGCAAGGCGATGTACCTCTGCTACACGTCCGCGTCCTTCACCGCCCCCAACTGGCCCGAGGACGAGCTGCCGTTCCACATGGACCTCGTCTTCGACGACGTGGCCGCGGCGGAGCGGCAGCTGCTGGAGCTGGGCGCGACCAAGCCCGTCCACCAGCCCGGAGGCGCGTACTGGACCGTCCTGCTCGACCCCTCCGGGCAGCCGTTCTGCATCCACGGCGCCCGCTGACCCCGGCCCCGCACATGACCGCTCTGCCCCGTATCAGCGCCGCCCAGCGACGCGCCCGCGTCACCCGCGGCCACCTCCTCGCGCCTTCCCTCCGCAAGGAACGGGCCGAGGACGTGGCCGCGGCCCTGATCGGCCTGCACGCCACCGACCCGGCCACGGTCTTCCTCGCGCTGGCCGCCCGCCTGCACACCCCCACCGCCGACGCCATCAGCCGGTCCCTCTACGACGCCCCCGACACCCCCGACACCCCTGCCGGCAGCCCGGCGCTGGAGCGGATCCGGTGCATGCGCCGCACGATGTTCGTCGTCCCGGGCCGGCTGGCCCCCGCCGTCCGCTCCGCGACCGTCCGCGACAGCCACCGGCACCGCGCCGACGCCATGGCGACCCTGCGCGCGGCCCTGGGCTGGGACGAGCGCCGCTACGCCGCCGCGGAACGGGCCGTCCTGGACACCCTCGCGGCCCGCGGCGCGACCACCGCCGCCCAACTCGCCGCCGAGATACCCGACTTGCGCGAACAGTTCACCACCTTCCCCGGCAAGTCCTACGAGTCCCGGCAGCGCGCCGGCACACCGGTCCTGGGAGCCCTCGCCGCCGAGGGACGCCTCCGCCGGGCCCGCCCGGCCGGCTCGTGGACGTCCGCACAGTTCCGCTGGGCCCTGGCCCGGCCGCTGGACGACGTGCCCGCCGCCGGGGCGAGGACCACGCTGGCCCGCCACTACCTGAAGGCGTTCGGCCCCGTCACCGTGGACGACCTGAAGTGGTGGACCGGCTGGAATCTCACCGACACCCGCAAGGCCCTCGCCGCCACCGGCGCCCAGGCGGTCGAACTCGACCAGGGCACCGGCTACCTCCTGCCCGAGGACCTCGAACCGGCACCCGCCACCGAGGAGCCCGCGGCGGCGCTGCTGCCCGGCCTCGACCCCACGGCCATGGGCTGGCGCCACCGCGACTGGTACCTCGACCCCGACCACACCAAGGACCTCTTCGACCGCAACGGCAACATCGGCCCCACCGTCTGGTGGCACGGCCGCATCGTCGGCGCCTGGGCCCAACGCCCGGATGCCACCATCCGCTACCACCTCCTCACCGACCCCGGCCGCGCGGCCCGCACCGCCGTGGAGAAGGAGATCACCCGCCTGACCGCCTTCCTCGACGGCACCCGCGTCACCCCCTGCTACCGCACGCCGCTCGAACGCAGCCTCGCGACCTGACCACATGACGCGCCGGCCGCCCGGGTGTCAGGCCTGCCGTGTGGGCAGCACGATCGCCTGGCGCAGGTTCACATGGCGGGCGCGGCTGGTCGTGTAGGCGATCAGGTCGGCGATGTCGTCCGCCGACAGGCCGAGCAGCGCGTCGAACATGCCGTCCAGCTGGCCGGACAGCTCGGCGTTGTCGATGTGGCCGCCCAGCTCGGTGTCCGTGAGGCCCGGTTCGATGTTGGTGACGCGGACGTCGCGCGGGCCCAGCTCCGTGCGCAGGGACTGCGAGAGGTAGGTGAGCGCGGCCTTCGTCGCGCCGTACACCGCGTAGTTGGGGAAGGGGATGTGCGCGCCGATGGAGGAGATGTTCACCAGGTCCGCGGTCCGGCCGGCCTCCGCCACCGCGATCAGGTCCGGTGTGAACGCGCGGATGACGCGCAGCGCGCCGGCCACGTTCGTGTCCAGCATCCGCTGCCACTCGTCGGCGCGGCCCTCGGTGACGGGGTTGGGCAGCATCACGCCCGCCGCGTTGACCACCAGGTCCACCTCGCCGTACGCGGCGTGGATCCGGTCCGCCGCGGCATCGACCGAAGCCGCGTCGGTGACGTCGGTGGCGACCGCGAGGGCCTGCCCGCCGTCCGCCTCGATCTCGGCGGCCAGCTCCGTCAGCCGCTCGGCCCGGCGGGCGAGCAGCGCCACCCGCACGCCGTGCGAGGCGAGCAGCCGGGCGGTGGCCTCGCCCATACCGCTGGCGGCTCCGGTGACGACGGCGGTGCGGCCGATGAGGGTGTCGTACGACATTGGGGACTCCTGGTGGGTGATGGTCGGACGTGGTTCGTGATGATTCGTGGTGGTCCGTAAGGGGCCGTGGTGACCGTGTTGGCCGTGATGGGCCGTGGTGGTCTGTCACGGGTGGCACCGGGTGGCTCCGGGTGTCTTCCGGCGACGACCACCACCTTCGGCCCGTTCGGCGCGCGTACCCAGGGCTGCCGTTTTCCTGGGTCCGGCAGTACCAGGAACGGGCCCGGTCCCGGGACCTAGGATCGCCGGCATGGACATACCTCCCGGCCGGGAACTCGGCGACTTCCTGCGCTCGCGGCGCGCCCGCATCCAGCCCGAAGAGGTCGGACTGCCCGGTCACGGCAGGCGGCGGGTGCCGGGCCTGCGCCGTGAGGAGGTCGCCCAACTCGCCGGCGTCAGCGTCGACTACTACATCCGCCTCGAACAGGGCCGCGGCCCCTCGGTCTCGGACGCGGTCCTCGACGCCGTCGGGCGCGTCCTGCGCCTGGACGACACCGAGCAGGAGTACCTGCGTACGGTGGCCCGGCCCGCCACCCGCCGTACCCCCGCCGCCCGTCGCGCGTCCGCCGCCGCTCCGGCGCCCCAGAGGGTCCGCCCCGGCCTGCGGATACTCCTGGACACCATCGACCGGGCCCCGGCGTTCGTACTCGGCCGGCGCATGGACGTACTCGCGTGGAACGCCCTGGGCGACGCCGTCGTCGGCTTCTCGCAGATGGCGCCCGAGGAACGCAACATGCCACGCCAGGTGTTCCTCGACCCGCGGTCGCGGGAGCTGTACCCGGACTGGCCGGCGGTGGCCGCGGAGACGGTGGCCCATCTGCGCCTGGACGCGGGGAGCCATCCGCAGGACCGCCAACTGGCCACGCTGGTGGGAGAGTTGTCGCTGGGCAGCGAGGACTTCCGCCGACTGTGGGCGGACCACCAGGTCAAGGAGAAGACCTACGGAGCCAAGCGCATGAGGCACCCCGTGGTGGGCGAACTCACCCTGCCGTACGAGACGTTGACCGTGGCCGGCGAGCCGGATCAGATGCTGGTGGTCTACCCGCCGAAGCCCGGTACGCAGACGGAGGAGCGGCTGAGGCTCCTGGCCAGCTGGGCGGCGACACCCTCGGGCGCCACCGATCGGGCCGATCTGTCGGACAGCCCGTAGGGGGAGTCCCTCAGTACGGCTGGTAGGGCAGGTACGGCTGGTTCGGCTGGTTCGGCAACTGCGGCAGGTACGGCTACCGGGTCCCGCTACCGACTACGGCAACGTTTGTTAGTGAGGCGTTATCGGTGCGCTAGCGATCTCCGCCAGAGTCATGTGCGTCCAAGGGCGTTGATGGAGGGCCGCGGGGGTCTTCGGCTTCTCGCCCGCCCATTGACCGGGGGAGCACGATATGCGGAAGACGCCGAAGACGACGGCTCCAGGCACCGACCGTCGCGCCGGTAGTGCGTATGCGTTACCGAGGTTGCCGATTCCACGCGAGGGCGAAGGCGGCGCGACGCAATCGGCTGGCTTCTCCCTTTCGGCGTTGACCACGGCGTAGTCCCGCCGACGAGAAGAGCGGGCTCAGCCGCGTTACGGAGGCGCGCGGGGCCGCCAAGGCCCTCGTCGACCATTTCAGGCTTCGGAGCGTAATCCTCCGTCGACCCTCCGTTGAGAATTCTCCTTTTCGGGGCCGTAGCGGAACCTCGACATCCGCCACCCCATCTTTCTGGGCGTCCCAATTCTCTGGGCGACCCACATACCAGAACTGCGAACGATTGCGATGGGGACCGTGATGCGCGAATTCAGCCGTCGGGGCATAGTCGGACTCGGAATAGGGGCGGCGGCCGCGCTCTCCGTGGCCGGCTGCTCGCCCTCCGGGTCGTCGACCTCCGACAAGGTCGGCACCGAGCCCGGAAAGTCGCCGAAGGGCAAGCCGATCGGCGACGGCTCGACCGCGTACACCGGAAAGCAGCCCAACCAGCCGGCCGCCCCGGAGAAGCTGGAGCCAGGCCAGAAGCCGCCGCAGTTCGTCGTCTTCTCCTGGGACGGGGCGGGCGAGGTGGGCAACGGCCTCTTCCCGCGGTTCCGCAAGCTCGCCAAGGAGCACAACGCGGGGATGACCTTCTTCCTCTCCGGGCTGTATCTGCTGCCCGAGTCGAAGAAGCGCATGTACCGTCCGCCGAACAACCCCGTCGGCGCCTCCGACATCGGCTACCTCACCGATGACCACATCAGGGAGACGCTGAAGAACGTGCGCGCGGCGTGGCTGGAGGGCCACGAGATAGGCACGCACTTCAACGGCCACTTCTGCGGCGAATCCCGGGGCTCGGTGAAGCACTGGACCCCCGCCCAGTGGAACGACGAGATCGAGCAGGCCAAGTCCTTCGTCACCAAGTGGCGGACCAACACCGGCTTCACCGACCTCGAACCGCTGCCCTTCGACTACGACAAGGAGCTGGTCGGCGGCCGTACGCCGTGCCTGCTCGGCCAGGACAACCTGCTGCCCACGGCGCGCAGGCTCGGCTGGCGCTATGACGCCAGCTCGTCCGGCGGCCTCCAGGTCTGGCCCGAGAAGAAGCAGGGTCTGTGGAACTTCCCGCTCCAGCAGATGCCATTCCCCGGCCACTCCTTCGAGGTCCTCTCGATGGACTACAACATCCTGGCCAACCAGTCGAAGAGCTCCACCAAGGCCCCGCCGGCCAACTACCCGGGCTGGCGCAAGCAGGCCGCGGATGCCTACATCGCCGGTTTCCAGCGGGCCTACGAGACCAACCGGGCGCCGTTCTTCATCGGCAACCACTTCGAGCAGTGGAACGGCGGCATCTACATGGACGCCGTCGAAGAGGCGCTCAAGCACATCGCCGACGACAAGCGCAAGGACGTCCGGCTGGTCTCCTTCCGCCAGCTCTGCGACTGGATGGACGCCCAGGACCCGAAGGTCCTCGCCGACCTGCGCCGACTCGGGGTGGGCCAGCAGTTCACCGGGCGCGGCTGACGGCCCCGGGCGGGGAGGCTCCTCCCCGCGCCGCTCCCCGCTCCATGCGAAAGCCCCAGGCCGGCAGCGACCTGGGGCGGGTGACGCGCCGCCTGCCTCAGCTGGGGCTCGCGTTGCCGCAGCGCGACACCTTCTCCTCTTCGGTCATCGGGCGGGACTGGATCCTGGTGACCTTGTAGGTGATGTCCGACTCGACGTCGTGGAAGTCGTGCGGCCCCCAGGTGTTGTGGGCGTTCACGGGGGCGAAGGGGTTCGACTGGTCGACGCCGTCGAGGTGCCAGTTCCCCTTCGCCTTCCGGGTGACGGTGATCTCGTCGAACCAGCCGATCTCGCCGGGCTTGAGCGTGCCCGTGGTCACGGTGCTCTCCGTGTTCGACTTGAACCAGTTGTGCTCGAACTTCGGCAGCAGCGAAACGGGGTTCGCGCCGAGCGACAGGCCGACGATCGTCGTTTCGCCGGTGGTCTCCGACTCGCCGTAGTTGAAGTCGGCGTTCTCGGTGGTGCAGTTGTCACGGGCGGTGCCCAGCATCGTCGGCGTGCCCTCGTTCGGCGGCCCGACCCATTCGGTCGGCGTGAAGGTGCACGAGTCGCCGCAGTCGGAGAGGAACTTCGCGACCGCCTCCGGAGTGCTCCAGTCGGGGCCCTGGGGAGCGGGCGGCAGCGGTTTGTGGGAGATCCAGCCGCCTCCGCCGCCGTCCGCCTGCGCTCTGAAGCGCGGACCGCGCCCGGCGCTGTGGTTCACGGCACGAGGCTCGGCCAGGCCGCTCATGTCCGGCTCACAAGCCGCTCATGCGGCGATATCGGCTCGTCGCACCAGGCACTGTTGCGGAGTGGGGGGTGGTGCGGAGCGGGTGGTGGTGCGGAGCGCGTTCAGAGCAAGGGGCGTTGCCGGTCGCCGGTGGTGAGCGAGCGCCGGCGGAGGAACCACAGGCCCCCCAGGAGCAGGGAGAGCACCACCAGGGCGATCAGTACGGTCCCCCAGAAGCCGCCGGTCAGCCGGACTCCCGCGAGGACGACCCCGGCGGCGGCCAGGAAGGGCAGCAGGGTCAGGGCCAGGAAGCGCAGGATGACGGCGACGCCGGCGGCCCTGGGCAGGCGGGTGAACGGCCTCCGGTGCCTGAGCCGGTCTCCGGTGGCACCGGGCGAGTAGTACTGCACGGCCTTGTCGCCCAGCCGCAGGGTGCTCTGCCGGTAGAGCACGGCGAGCGCGGGCACCCAGATCAGGGGGAGCACCATGCCGACGAGGAACAGGGCACCGATCATGATCGTCGACAGCACTCGGCGCACTCTGCCGGGCTTCTCGCCGCCCGTGAGGCCGAGCACGGCGGCCATCCTGACGAGGAGCGACCAGCGGGTGCGCCGGGGAAGGCGGCCGTGTCCCCCCTGGGGATGGCGGCTCACCTCGGTCAGCGCCCGGCGGGCCGCCTCTGTCGAGGGGTAGACGTCCTGCAGGACCAGGATGTCGGCGACCCGTCGTTCGCTGCAGGGGTCATGACCTGCGACGGCGGCCAGTTCGAGCACCATCGTCGCCTGCGACAGCAGGGCCGCCACGAAGCTCACGGGCATCAGGACGATGAACGGCCCGCCCAGGGCGGCACCCTCGACGATCGTCATCCGCGTGCCGTGGGCGATGGCGTCGTGGCCGAGTTCGTCGGCTCCGGCCTGCGGGTCCCGCTCTCGGCGGCGGGCCACCGCGGCAGCGGCCCGCGGGCCGAACCGCCGCACGGCGAAGAAGGCCAGCTGCTCGGGCATGTGCTGCGGGTCCGCCCAGATCATCGGCAGCAGCGCCTGGGCCTCGACCGTCACCGACCCGTCCGCGCCGTCGGAGCGCGACCCGGAGCTGTTGGCACGCTTGCGTTCGCCGCCGTTCATCCGGTGCCGGCTCTCCTGCCCCGCCGCGTGGGCCCTCGGGCCGCCACGGGGCCCTTGGCGCGCGGCATCGGCCTCTCGCCCCCTTTCCCCCCTGGTTCACGGCTACGGAAGGCGGGACGCTGCCCGCTTCGTCAGCCCTCGGCCGGCCGCCTCGTCACGCCGTCTCCAGCTCCGCGACGATCTCCGCGAAGCCGAGCGCGCGCAGAACGCTGCCTGCCGCGTCGACCACCCGCGCACTGCCGACGATCGGCGCGATCGCCACACAGACGGCCTTGGCGTCCTCGGCGGTCAGGCCGGCCTCTTTCGCCACGCTGAGATTGGCCAGGTACGAGGCGGGCGCGGCGTCCATCGCGATGAGCGCCGCCAACCGCACGAGGTGGTAGGTGCGCTCGTCGAGGCCGGAATTGGGCAGCGTTTCGATGGTCATCCGGGCCAGCTGCTCGAAGACCGGGTGCTCACCTTGCGCCAGGGCGCCCAGGTCTCGTTCGGGACCTTGTGCTGCTGTCATGATCAGCGACCTTCTCACTCCATGTGTCTGCACCACCACGCGGACCGCGAGGGTGGGAAAGGCCGAGCAGGAAGGACCTCGGCGCAGCAAGCGCCCTATGTCCATGGCATTCCTTCGCGGGCCCGGCGTCAAATGCTGCCGGGCCGCCCGGCGGCGGAACTGCTCGCGGCCGCCGAGCCCCCGCACCGCCCGCCCGCACCGGGCGGCCGACCAGCAGCGCGGAACGGGCCCACGTCGCCCGGTATGTTCGAAACGGCCACGCCGCGGGGGCGGGACCGCCGAGGACGAGGGGACGCATGGACACGGCTAGCATCCTGGCCCGCCTGGAAGAGGCGCGGGCCGCCGATTCCACGGCGCGCAACCGGATCTGCGACGAGGTGGCCGCCGAGCTCCTGGCGGCCGGGTCCCCGCCGGAGTTCGAGGTGGACTCCGCCGACTTCGACACGGACCCGTACTTCGTGGCCGCCGACCGTTACTGGCGGCAGCGGCTCCAGGACCGGCCGACGGCCGCCACGGCGCTCGAATGCGGGCGGTGGATGACGGGCCATGTGACGGAGGGGAGCTGGATCGCGGTCGCCGAGCAGTGGGGGCTGGGGAACGGGTTCATCAACCGGCACAGTGTCGAGTCGGTGGGTCAACTCGCCGAGGTGGCACGGGAGATCGGCGCACTCGGCGAGGCCGCGGGGCAACGCGTCGCCTACCTCGTCGCCCTCTTCCACGGCGGCAAACTGCGCTCGAACTTCTGCTTCGACGAACTGCACGACTTCCTCGCGTCCTCGCCGCTGGCTCTGGCCGCCGGCACCCACCGCGAGGAGCCGTTGTTCCTCGCCCTCCGGTCGTTCGCCGCCTTCGGCAGCCGGGCGCTGACCGTCGAGTACGCCACCGATCTGCTGACCCGGGCCTGGGCCTCGCCCCGCCGCACCCGGCACACCGTGGACCTCTGCCTCAACGGGCTGGCGCTCGCGGTCCCCTTCGAGGGCCAGGGCGAGCTGCTGCGCAGGCACGCCGAGGAGGCCGTCGAGGAGTATCCGCGCAACCACATGTTCCACGCCCGGCTCGCCGCCGGTCTGCACATGTGCGGACGGCACGACGACGCGCTGGCGCGCATCGACACCGCGCTCGCGCTGCTCGGGACCAACCCCACCTTCAGCCACAGCATCCTGCAGGACCAGTACCTCGCCAAGCGGGACGCGATCCAGGAGGGGCGGCTGCGGGCCCTGCGGGACGCCGAGCAGCAGCGGCGCTGGGACCAGCAGATCGCCGCCAACGCCCAGTTGGAGCGCTCCTTGCACACGTCCTCGGTGCGGGCCGTCGAGGTCGTCGCCGTCTTCACCGCCGCGATCGCCTTCGCCGTCGGTTCCCTCCAGGTCACCCTGACCGGCAAACTCCCGCTGTCCGACCGCCTCTACCTGCTGGCCGCGCAAGGCGTGGGCCTCGCGGCCTTCGCCCTGCTGATAGTCGGCGGGACCTGGTGGATCACCCGGCGGCGTCAGCCCGAGGACCGCGGGGACGGGCGGCGTCGCACGGGTCGGTGACGGGCCGGGCCCCGTAGCGGCGTGAGCGGCGGATGGCCGGATCGCAGCGTAGGGCCGAGGTGCTCGGGTGATCGCCCTTATGGCCGTTGTAGCCGACAGGTACGGTTTGGCCATGGATGTTTCCGGAACGCTCGCGGCCGAGAACGACACCAGGCCGCCGGCGGTCATCAAGGCCACCGCGCGCCAACTTCTGGTGAAACTGGGCGCCGGCGGGCTGACCCTGGAGGCCGTCGCCGGTGCCGGAGGGCTTGCCGTCGCCGAGGTGACGGCCGTCTTCCCGCATCGGGACGATCTGCTGACCGCGCTGGTCATCGACGCCTACGACGCGTCCGGCGCGGCGATGGAGCAGGCCGATCAGGCCGCCACGGACGCCGGTGGAGCGGCGGGCGCACGGCTGCTGGCGGTGACGCGCGCACTGCGGCGGTGGTCCTTCGCCAACCCCGCCGAGTTCACGCTGATCTACGGCTCGCCGGTGCCGGACTACCACGCCCCGCAGACCACGGTCCCGCCCGCGTCGCGCACCCCCGGGGTGCTGGCCGGCATCGTGCGTGCGGCGTTGGAGGCCGGTGAGCTCACCCCGCCCCGGCGGACGGTGGCGCCTCCCGGTCCGCCGCTGCTGCTGCCCGAGGCCGTGGAGCTCTTCGGCGGCGCGCCGGAGGCTCCGTTCTCGGACATCATCGAGCGCGGCATCGTGCTGTGGAGCAATCTGATCGGGCTCCTGGTGTTCCAGGTCTTCAGCCGTACCCACGACAGCGTCCGGGACGAGTCCGCGTTCTTCGACTACGCCATCGCCGTGGCGGCCGAAGGCATCGGGCTCGCGGTCCCTCTGGGCGAGAACACCGACTAGACCGTCCGCCGCATGCGCGGCGCCGCCGGGGAATCAGGCCGTGAACACCACTAGAACCCTCTGCTTCGTCATCGCGGCGCTCTCGTCGTATGCCGCGCTCGTCTACCGGCTGAGCCAACTGCGCCGCAGTTGGCGGGAGAACGCCTACCGCACACTGGTGATCACTCTGCTGCTGCAGTGCCTCACCTTCACGATGGGCGCCGTCGCCATGGGGGGCCAGAGCTTCCTGGGCGTCGGCAACCTCGCCATCCTGGTGATGCACCTGTCGGCGGTCGCCTTCTGCGTCAGCGCCCAGATCATCCTGCTGCGCTGGGCGACCGACGCCGAGGAGGCGGTGCGCAAGACCCGCTACTGGCTGATCACCGGCATCGCGCTCAACGCGCTGCTGCTGGCGCTCTTCCTGATCGCCGACGGCCCCGGCCGGCCCGCCACGGACTTCAACACCGGCAGCGGTCAGCCGCTGGTCCTCACCTACCTCCTGGTCTTCATCGTCTCCCAGGCGGTTCCGTGCGTGACCATCTTCCGCCAGTGCGGCCCGTATGCCCGGATGGCCGGCAAGGCCGAGCTGCGGCAGGCCCTGCGGATGCTCTCCGTCGCCGCGGTGATCCTCTTCCTCTACTGCCTGGCCCGGACGGTGAACATCCTCACCTCCGCGGCCGGGATCGACATCGGCGTCTGGCAGCTGGCCTCCAACGTCTTCAGCGCGGTGGGCATCCTCACCCTCTCGCTCGCCCTGACGATCTCCTCCTGGGGGACCTCGGCCGCGAAACTGCTGGCGTGGTCGCGCAGTTACCGGTCCTACCGCGTCCTCTATCCGCTGTGGCGGGACCTGTACGAGTCCTCGCCGGACATCGTCCTGGAGCCGCCGGGCGCCGCGGTCTCCGACCTCGACTACCGCCTCCACCGGCGGGTGATCGAGATCCGGGACGGCTGGCGGGATCTGCGCCCCTACATAGACCGCACCGCCACGGCCGTGGACGGAGCGGGCCCCGAGGCGAGCGAGGAGTCCCGGCAGGCGTTCGCCGAGGCGGCCCAGATCCGGCAGGCCCTGCACGCCAAGCGGGCCGGCACCATCCCCGACGACAACAAGGACGACGGCGACTTCGACGACCGCGACACGGACAACCTGACCGCGGAGGTCGCCTGGCTGACCCAGGTCGCCTCCGCCTACCGGAAGCTCGGTAGCGCCGGTTGAGAGCTCCCGCCCGGTCTGCCCCCGTCAGGCCGGGCGGGTTTCTCCCATTTCCCCCGTGGGTTCCCCCGTTCCCCCGTGGTTCCCCCCGCGGATCCCCCGTGGATCCCCGGGGGGTTCCCGTATCCCCCGTGTTCCCCCGTTTTTCCTGCCGTGCCGGGAGGGTGTGTCCCACCCGACCCCTGGCCCGGCCTCTCCCCCGAGAGCCGGGCCAGACCGACAAGACCGGCAACCAACTCGGCTACCCCCGTAAGCAAAGTTAGCTATCAGCTATCGGCAAGGTCCACGTTGGCGGAGTCCAGCCCGATTGTCAACTGACCGCTAATCTGCGAAACTGGCGATTAGCCGAGGGCAATGCCAGGGAGGTGACGGGAGGGAGATTCGCGATGTCTGAGACTGATGACCGGCCCGTGCTGGCAGTGCGTCTGGACAACCTCTTCAAGACGGTTCGTCCCAAGGGGAAGCACTGGACCAACGCCGAAGTGGCGGAGGAACTGAAGCAGGCCAACCCCGAACTCCGCGTCGGGGGCGTCTATCTGTCGCAGCTGCGGACGGGCAAGCGCTCCAACCCCTCACCGGACCTGCTGGCCGCCCTGGCCCGCTTCTTCGGCGTGTCCGTCGCCTACTTCTTCGACGACGAGGTCGCCGAGTCGGTGCTCAGCGAGGTCGCCGCCATCGAGGCGCTCAGACAGGCCGGAGTCCGCTCCGTGGCGATGCGGGCGGCCGGGATGAAGAAGGAGAACCTCCAGGCCATCACGGCCATCATGGATCAGTACCGGCAGATGCAGGGACTGCCGCCGGTCGCCGACACCTCCGACACGGAGTAAGGGGCACGGGGGAGTGAAGGGCGCCAGGAAGGGACGGTCGGCCGATCAGGACCGCCGCAGCCGGCTCAAGAAGCTCCGCACGGCCGGCGCCCGGAAGATCGCCGAACTCGACCTGCCGAAGGTCGCCGACGTCGCCGAACTCTGCCGCCATCTGGGCGAGGTGCGCGGCCGCCCGATCACCCTGGTCCCGATGCAGATGCCCGCCTCGCACCCGTGCGGCATGTGGGTCGCCGCCCGCGACGAGGACCTGATCTTCTACGACGCCAACACGACCAGCGCGCATCAGGAGCACATCATCTTGCACGAGCTGGGTCACATCATCTGCTGCCATCGCGGGGCGGGTTGGCTGGACGAGGCAAGTGCCCGCCTCCTCTTCCCCAACCTCGATCCCGACCTCGTCCGCGACATGCTCCTGCGCGCGACGTACGACGACGTACAGGAACAGGAAGCGGAGATCATCGCCTATCTGCTCTCGCAGCAGGTGGGCAGCGCCGAGCAGCGGCGCGACGCGTCTCCGGCCGAGGACGGCGCGGAGGCCGGCCGGACCGCCATGCTCCATCGGATCGAACGCACCCTGATCTGACGTGGGTTGCTTACGCCCCGGTGGACGCCACCTCCTCGGCCAGGATCGACACCGCACGCCGGATGTCGTCCTCGCGGTGCTCGCTGGTGACGAAGAACCGCAGCCTGGCGAGCCCCTCGTCCACGGCGGGGTGGAAGATCGGATCGGCGATGACACCCCGGTCGAACAGCCGGTCCGCGACCCGCAGGGTCCGCGCCGAGTCGCCGAGGACGCACGGCACGATCGGCGTGCCGGCGCTGGAGCCCGTCGCCAGACCGGCCGAGGCGGCCAGGCCCAGGAACAGCTCCGCGTTGCGCCGCAGGGCGCGCACCCGATGCGGTTCCGCGACGATCAGCTCGGTGGCGGCCAGCGCCGCGGCCGCGTTGGCCGGGGTCAGACCGACGCTGTAGACGAAGCCCGGCAGCGTGTGCCGCAGCCACCGCACCATTCGGGCCGAGCCGCCGAGGTACCCGCCGCAGCTGGCGAAGGACTTGGACAGGGTGCCCATCCACAGGTCCACGTCGGACCGGTCCACACCGAAGAACTCGCCGACGCCCCGGCCGCCTTCGCCCACGGTCCCGATGCTGTGCGCCTCGTCGACCATCAGCAGGGCGCCGTAGCGCCGCTTCAGCTCGATCACCGCGGGCAGGTCGACCAGGTCGCCGTCCATGCTGTAGGCACCCTCGACGGCGATCAGCACCCTGCGGAACCGCGAGCGGTTGAGCCGCAGCATCTGCTCCAGCCGGCCGATGTCGTTGTGGGCGAAGGGGCGCCGCGCCGCCCCGGACAGGGCGCAGCCCTGGAGGATGCTGTCGTGGGCGAGCGCGTCGTGCACCACGAGGTCCCCCGGGCCGACGAGGTGCCCGATCGCGGTGACATTGGTGGCATGGCCGCTGACCAGCGTCAGGCAGTCCCCGACGCCGAGGAAGTCGGCGAGCGCCCCTTCCAGCCGTACGGTCAGGTCCCGTTCGCCGGAGAGCGGCCGGGACGCGGAGACCGAGGTCCCATAGCGCTCCACCGCCCGGTGCACGGCCTCGTTGACCACCGGATGGCCGGAGAGCCCCAGGTAGTTGTAGCTGCCGAAGGACAGATACGTCCGCTCGCCGATCACGGTCGTATCGCGGATGTTGCCCTGGTGGACCCGGAAGTACGGGAACTGGGCACCGCTGTCGACGATCGCGCCGACGCGCTCCTCGAACTGCCGCACCTCCGGGAAGGCGTCGACGGACGCGGTCGCGGCGTCGAAGTCCGGCCGTGTCTGCCCGGGCAGCAGCTCCCCCGGGGCCGGCGGCCGCTGCGTCAGGTGCGGACCCACCAGCGCGGTCAGCCGCTCGATGGTGAGGTCGGGCGAGAAGATCTCCTCGGTGCGGAAGTCCGGTATCCGCTTGCCGATGTTGACCTCCAGTTCCTGGAGCATCAGGGAGTCGAAGCCGAGGTCGGCCACCAGCCCCATCCGCTCGTTCAGGTCGGACAGCGGGAAGACGCCGGTCCGCGACACCTCTTCGAGTACGAGGGACGCGGCGGCCGCGCCACCGGCCCGGATCGCCTCGGCTGTCTCCTCGGGCGGCTCCACCGGGCCCGGCCCTGGCGGGCCCTCCCCCGCGGCCTTGTGCGCGCGGGCGGGGACGGGGGCGCCCTCGGCAGCGGCGGGGGGCACCCCACCGCCCTCGCGGGCCGCCTCGTCCACCGCCCAGTGGTGGCGCGGGGCGAGCGGACTCGGCGGCAGGGTGCACGGGGGTATCCGCTCGCCCACGGGGCGGAGCCCCGAGCCGGTGACCGCACGCGCCGCGAGCTGTGCCAACGCGTCCCGGTGCGCCGCGGCGGACAGCGAGCCGGGCGCGGGAACGGCGACCTCCGGCGGCTCGCCGCAGGGCACCGTGCCGGCCGCCTGCCCCGGCCCGAGGTCTCCGGTACGGCCCGCCGCGACGGCCTCGGCCGCGGCGCTCAGCTTCCCGGCGGCGTCGGCGGCGTCCTCCGCCACCAGCGCCAGGCGTTCGGCGAAGGGGGCCCGGCGGGCCAGGGTGTCCGCCACCCCGGCCAGCGGCGGCCGGTCCTCCGCGAGGGTGTGCGCCAGCTCCCGGGCGTAGCGGGCCAGCCCGGCCCGGTCGCGGGCGCTGAGCACGAGCAGCCGCGGCCCCGCGTCCGGTGCCGGGCGGGCCGGTGCCGTGGTGCACTCCTCGACCACCAGATGGACACCGGTGCCGCCGAAGCCGAAGGCGCTCACTCCCGCCCGGCGCGGCCGGTCGTCCTCGGGCCATCGGGTCGGCGTCGTCGGGACGGTCAGCCGTGCGGCGTCGAGCCCGGCCCGGTCGGCCAGGTCGAACTCCGGCTGCGGCGGGATCACTCCCCGCTGCACGGCCAGGACGGTCTTGATGAGTCCGGCCGTCCCCGCGGCGTTGAGCGAGTGGCCGACCACCGCCTTGACCGCGCCGAGGTAGGCCGGTGCGCCCCGGGCACCGCGCAGTTCGCGCAGCACCTCGACCTCGACGGGATCGCCGACCGTGGTCCCGGTGCCGTGCGCCTCCAGATACCCGGCCGCGTCCGGAGCCAGGCCGGCGTCGCGGTAGGCCCGCCGCAGCGCGCGGAGCTGACCGGCCGCCTGGGGGTGCATACCGCCCTGCACGGTCCCGTCGTTGGCCGTGCCCACGCCCCGGATCACGGCGTAGACCCGGTCGCCGGCGGCCAGCGCATCGGCCAGCGGCCGCAGCACCAGCACTCCGGCGCCCTCGCCCAGGACGAAGCCGTCGGCCGCCGCACCGAAGGGCAGGCATCGGCCGCTGCGCGAGACGGCGCCGATCCGGCACAGGCCCACCAACAGGTCGGGGGTGAGGATCAGTTGGGCGCCGCCCGCCAGCGCGATCCGGCTCCGGCCCGCGCGCAGTGCGTACACGGCGTTGGCCACGGCCATCAGTCCACCGGAGCACGCCGAGTCCAGCGCATAGCTCTCGCCGTGCAGATCGAAGACCGAACTGATGGTGTTCGGACCCATGTTGAGCAGGAGCCCCGCCACGGAGGTGCCGTGCAGCCCGTCGACCGCGCGGGCCGTCTCCGGCCACCCGGGGTCGGTCGCCCGCGCCCCGAACTCACCGCCGGCCAGCTGGCGCATCCGGATCTGCAGGGTGCTGATCTCGCGGTAGCCGCTCTCGGTGAGCGAGGTGATCACCGAGGTCTCCTCGCGGTCGAAGCCGTCGGCCTCCCACCCCGCGTCCTGGATCGCCTCACGGGCGAGGTCGATCAGCAGCCGGTGCTGCGGGTCCATCGACCTGGCCCGGCGCGGCGGGATGCCGTAGTGGGCCGCGTCGAAGTGGCCGACGTCCGGCAGCAGCGCCATGGTGTCCGTATACGCCGCGGACGCCTCGCGGAAGTTGTCGCTGAGGAAGGTGGCGGAGTGCCACCGCGAGTCCGGGACGGGGGAGAACTGCGGCTGCGGGGCGGTGAGCAGCCGCCAGTACTGGTTGACGTCGCGCGCGCCCGGGAAGCGGCAGGCCATCCCCACGATCGCGACGTCATCGCGCCGCCCGCCCGCCTCCCCGGCCGGTGCACCCGCCGGGGAGTGCTTCGCCGTCGCGGGCGTCACGCCGTGCCCAGCCGCTCGCGCCACCACTCCACCGTCGCCTTGATCTGCTCGTCGACGGGGGTGGCACGGACCGCGAACTCGGCTTCGTAGGCGCTCGCGTCCACCACGAACGGGCGGTCGAACTGGTAGCGGATCTCCTTCATCTCCCGGATCAGCGGGGAGAGGAGCCCGACGACGCCGAGCACGGCCGGCGACAGCCCGCGCACCGCGACCGGGCCCGTTCCCGACTGGGCGGCGAGGCGGTCGACCATCTCCCGGACGGACCGCGCGGGCTCCGTCGGGACGTGCCAGGCCCGCCCCCAGGCCCGTTCCTCGCCCGCGACCTCGACCAGGGCTTGGGCCACATCGGGGAGATAGCTCCAGCTGTGCGGGGCGTCCGGGTCCCCGAGCGTGGAGACCGGCTTGCCGCGCAGCAGTCGCGGCATGACCCGCGCGGCCAGATGTCCGGCGTCGGTCACGCCCGGCCCGAAGAAGTCCGACGCCCGCAGCTCGACCGCCTTGATGCGCCCCTGCTCGTGCAGTGTGCGCGCCTGCTCCCACACGGCGGCGCGCACCCGCCCCTTGGGGCCGGTCGCGGCGAGCGGCAGGTCCTCGGTCAGGGGGCCGTCCACCGGGCCGTAGCCGTAGAGGTTGCCCAGCATGACCAGGGTGGCGCCGGTCGCCTCGGCCGCCGCGCAGAGCGACGCGGCCAGCGGCGGCCACTGACTCGCCCAGCGGTGGTAGGGCGGTGCGGCACAGCTGAAGATCGCCGTCGCGCCCTGTGCCGCCTCGGTCAGCCGCGCGCCGTCCGCCGCGTCCAGCGCGACATGTTCGATACCGGCTTCCGGACTCCGGCCTGTCTTGGTGATCACCCGCACCGAATGACCCTTTTCGACCAGCAGCCGAGCGGTAGCCATTCCGGCGGGCCCGAATCCTATTACGACATAAAGGCTCACGAGCGCACACTAGCGCGGGGGCCTGTGAGCCCTGCGCCTGGTGAGTCGGGGCCGAGCCACGCGGGGCCGGATATCGATGCTTTCGGTCAGCCACGGGTCGGCCCGAATCCTTGCCCCGCGGCGCCATGTGCCTGGGTCCCGTGCCGGAGGAAGCCGACCAGGGCAAGGAAAACGTGGCGCGATCGGCGGCCGACGCGTTCCCGATGACGTCTCGAAATGGTCGATCCGCTGCGCAACCGGCCGCCGCATTTCGCGCCGGGTTCCCTCATATTTCCAGCCGGGTTTCCTCCATGCCGCACGTGGCGTTCTCGGTAGGGCGGACACGGAAGGCCGGCGGGCGCGGACCTGGTGGGACAGCCCTTAGCGGGCCGGTCCCGTCCAGATGGCGTCCTCGTGGCGGCCGTCGGGGGAGACCTCCAGCTGGAGCTCCTCGGCGCCGCCGGGGGAGACGGAGTAGGAGAACCGGCTGACGGCGCGCTTGCCGGGCAGCAGCGTGCCGGAGAACGGCTCGGTCGCGCCGTTGCCGTCGAAGATGTTGCCGGCCGGTGCGCCGTCGGCATCCCGTACGGACGGCAGGGCGCTGGTGATGTCGATCGGCTTCTTGCCCCCGTTGACGATCGTGACCTTCAACCGGACCGCCAGATCGCCCTTCTCGTGGCCGTAGGCGACGCTGTCCGGCCGGTACGGCTCGGGCTTGCCGACGGTGACGGTGACCCCGTCGTCATACCTCCGCGGCTGACCGAAACGCAGCGGACGGTCGGCACCCGCGTCCGAGGGAGCGGCGGTCGGGCCGTGCCGTTCGCGGTTCTTCGCCCTCGCGTCGTCCACGGCGTGCCTCACGAACAGCACGGTGAGGAACAGGCCGACGACCGCCAGCACCATCGCGAGACCGCCCAGGACCGCGCCGGCCAGCGCCATCCCCTTGGGGGTGGCCAGGCCCTTGCGGGCCCGGCTGTGACCGACCAGGCCGAAGATCAGGGCGAGCACGCCGAGGACGCCCGAGAGCCAGAACAGGAACGGGATGAAGCCGAGGATCGTGCCGATGATGCCGGTGGTCAGCGCGGCGACGCCGAGACCGTTGCCCGTCTGCCCGGACGCCGGCGGAACCATCGCCGGGTACGCGAAGGGCGGCCGGTCGTGCGGCTGGTCCTCGGCCGGCGGGGCCCAGGGGTCCGGGCGGGGGGTGTTCTCGGGCAGCGTCATTCGTGGTCCTTTGCGGGAACTCCTGGGCGGAGCACCCTAACAAGCGGTTTATCGAGCGCCGGGCACCAGGCACCAGGCGCCAGGCACCGGGCATCGAGCACAGGTCAGAAGCCGAAGAGCTGGGTCCAGGTCCAGTCCTTCTGGACCAGGCCGACGCCCATGGTGTTCAGGTCGCAGTTGAGGATGTTCGCGCGGTGGCCGGGCGAGTTCATCCACGACTGCATCACGCTCTCCGGGGAGCTCTGGCCCTGGGCGATGTTCTCGGCGCCGGGGTTCTGGTAGCCCTGCGCCTGGGCCCGGTCGACGAAGCTCCGGCCGTCCCGGCTGGTGTGGTCGAAGTAGCCGTTGCCGGACATGTCCTCGCTGTGCAGCTGGGCGGCGCGGGCCAGGCGGTCGTCGGAGGTGAGTCTGCCGCAACCCGCCTTGGCCCGTTCGGCGTTGACGAGTGCCAGGACCTTCTCGGCGGGGGTGTCGGCGGGATCGGCCGCGGGCGTGGAAGGCGGCGTGGGCTTCGCCGTCGGCGGCTTCTTCGACCGGCTCGGGGCGGCGGACGAGGGGGCCGGCGAGGGCTTCCGGGAGGCGGACTTGCCGGGCTTGGGAGAGGAGGACTTCGAGGCGGTGCGCGACGGCGAGGCGGCGGGGGGCGAGGGCCGGGTGAGGTCCGGCACGTTCGCGGGCGCCGAGCGCACCGCCTCCCGCTCCTCGCCCGGCGACAGGATGGCTATCCCGCCGACCGTGCCGCCTATGACCAGCAGGGCGAGACCGGCGGCCGTACGGGATGCCCGCCGCCGGCCCTGTTTCTCCCTGCGGCTCTGTGCGCGGCCCGGGCGCTGTGTGCGGCCGGGTATTCGATGGCCACCGCCCGCGGAGGGGGTGACGGCGGTGCCGCCCGGGCCCGCGCCAAGTGAGCCGGGCGCACCGGCCTGGTCGACCGGGACGGTGCGGCCGACCAGGTCCGCATGGCCACCCGGATCCGCGTGGCCGACCTGACCGACCGCCTCGAAGGTCACCGTCTCGGCGGACGCCCTGGCCCCGTGGAGGGCGGCCAGCCCCGCCAGCCCGCCCAGCACCCCGGTCACCGGCACCAGGCCGAGGCCCACCAGCAGCCCCTCGGCGGGCACCAGTCCCGCCTCGAAGCCCGAACAGACCGTGCAGTCACGGGCGTGCCGCGCGATCCGCTTGCGCCACAGCGCCGACGGAAGGCCGTCCCAGGACGCGAGCACATCGTCCAGCAGCACACAGCGGGGGCTCGCGGACAGCGCCCGCACCACCAACCGGGCCGTCTCCAGCTGCGCCTTCATCCGCTGTACCCGCACCGCGGTGTGCTGCGGCGACAGTTCCAGCGCCGCGGCCACCTCGGCCCGGCTCAGCTCGCCGGTGGCCTCCAGCCACCACAGCGAGAGCAGCGCGCGGTCGTCGGTGTCCAGCCAGCGGGTGGCCTCGGCCGCCTCGCGGCGCTGCCCCTCCAGCCCGAGCCGCAGAATGGTCAGGTCCACGAAGTCCGCGCCCGGGTCGGCCACGTCGTACGCGTCCTGCAGACCGGAGTCGGTCGGTGCGGCGTGGTGCTTCTGCCAGTGGCTGCGTATCTGGTTCATCGTGATGGCCACCAGCCAGGACCGGAAACGTCCCGGATCGTGCAGCGCGCCGAGGCCGCCGAGCGCGCGGATCATGGTCTCCTGCACCACGTCGTCGACGTCCGCATGCCCGTTCAACGCGCGGCCGACGACGTTGTACACCAGCGGCAGATACCCGGCGACCAGCTCGTCCTGAGCCCGCTGGTCCCCTCGCCGAGCCGCCTCCACCACGCTGTCGTGTTCCGTGCTCGCGCCCACGCCTGTCCACTCCCTTTCCGGTCCTCGCCTTTCCTGCCCGGCACAAGGGAGACCGCCGGCGGCGGTGCACGATAACGGAAAGTGCGCCGCGAACCGAGTGCATGCTCGGACGGCGGGGGGCTCAGGTGCGGGCCCCCCGCCGCCGGCTGCGCCGTGATCAGGAGCAGACGGTCCCGTCCGCCGGGACCTCGCCGTCGAGCAGATGCCCGTTCACGGCCTTGGTGGCGCACTGGTTCACGCCGTACGTGCCGTGCCCCTCGCCCTTGACGGTGACCAGCACCCCCACGCCCTTGCCGAGCTTGTCGGCCATCTTCCGGGCGCCCTCGACGGGGGTCGCCGGGTCGCCCGCGTTGCCGATGACGACGATGGGGGCGGCGCCCGGCGCCGAGACCTCGGGGGTGTCGCTCCTGCCGGTGACCGGCCAACCCGTGCAGCCGAGCAGGCCCTTGGCGGTCAGCTCGCCGAAGACCGGCGACGCCTTGCGGAACTCGGGCAGTCTGGTCCGCACCTCCGCGGGGGTGAGGCGCTGCCTGGTGTCGGCGCAGTTGATCGCGGAGTTGGCCGTCTGCATGGTGCTGTAGCGGCCCTTGTCGTCGCGGCCGCTGTAGTTGTCGGCCATCATCAGCAGGTTGTCGCCGCTGCCCTGCTCCGCGTCCGACAGCGAGATCGTCAGGCTCGGCCAGCTCTCCTTGGAGTAGAGCATCGCGACGATGCCGACGACCGCCTGCTCCTGGGTGAGCCTGCGCCCGCTCTGGGTCGGCAGCGGCCGCTTCTCGGCCTTGGCCAGCAGGGCGGCGATCCGCCGGCGGCCTTCCTCGGCGTTCGGGTACGGGCAGCTGCCGGGCTTCTTGGCGCAGTCGGCGAGGTAGTCGTCGAGCGCCAGCTGGAAGCCCTTCGCCTGGCCCAGGGACTCCGCCGCGGGGTCCTTGGTCGGGTCGACCACGGCGTCCAGGACCGTACGGCCCACGTTCTTCGGGAACAAGTGGGCGTAGACGCCGCCGAGTTCGGTCCCGTAGGACATGCCGAAGTAGTTGAGCTTGGCATCCCCCAGGACCTGGCGTATCAGGTCCATATCGCGGGCCGCGCTCTCGGTGCCGACGTACGGCAGCACCTTGCCGGAGTGCTTCGCGCAGGCCGCCGCGGCCTTCCTGGTCTGCTCGGCCGTCCCGTCCAGGTCGAGGGTCTCGGCGCGCAGCGCGTCGAACTCCTTGTCGCTCAGGCACTTCACGCCGGCGCTGTCGCCGACGCCGCGGGGGTCGAAGCTGACCAGGTCGTAGCGCGAGCGCAGCGAGTGGGCCGGGGCGTAGCCGGGCAGGGTGGCCACGCCCGATGCGCCCGGTCCGCCGAAGTTGAACAGCAGCGAGCCGATCCGCTCGCCGCCGCCCTCGGCCTTGGCGCGGATCAGGGCGAGGTCGAGGGTGTCGCCGGTGGGCTTGGCGTAGTCCAGGGGCGCCTTCAGGTGCGCGCACTCCCACGCCGTGCCGTCCGGCAGCTTGCCGGGGGCCGTGCCGCCGCCCTGCGCGGTGGACGGCGCCGGGCAGGGCCGCCAGCTGAGCTTCTGGGAGGTGAGCGAGGCGGGCAGTGCGCCGGCTGCCGGGGAGGAGGCGGCGGGGCGGGGCGTCAGCGGGCCGGTGTCGTCCTGGCGGGGGCCGCAGGCGGTGGCGGTGAGGGCGAGGAGGACGGAGGCGGAGAGGAGAGTGGTGGTACGGCGGGAGGGCGATCCGGGCATGGTCGTCTTTCTGTGACGGGTTCCTGTGGCGGTGCTCTGTGACAGGGGGGCGGCTGGGGGCTGTTGCTCAGGGGGCGGGTGGGCAGGCGGTGTCGTGCCGTGCCTTGTCGTACGCCGCCCGGGAGGAAGGTCACGGGTAAGAAGGCGCCGCCGGGGGGCGGCTCGCAGCGGGTGTGATCGAAGTGCTGTGGTGGGGCGTCAGGTTCCCAGGCCGGCGTCCCGCGCCAGGAGGGCGGCCTGTACGCGGTTCTCGCAGCCCAGCTTGGACAGGATGCGGCTCACATACGTCTTGACCGTGGCCTCGCTCATATGGATCCGGGCTCCGGCGTCCGCGTTGGACAGGCCCTCGCCCAGCAGCGCCAGGACCTCCAGTTCGCGGTCCGTCAGCGTCTCCAGCCTGCGGCGGGCCTGCTCGGTGCGGCGGGCGGTCTGGCCGGAGGCCAGTGAGTCCACGACATGGCGGGTGGCGCCCGGCGACAGATACGCGTCGCCGGCCGCGGCGGCCCGTACGGCGCCCATCAGCTCCGCGGGGGCCGAGTCCTTGAGGAGGAAGCCCGCACTGCCCTCGGTCAGGGCGCGCAGCACGTTCTGCTGCTCCCCGAACGTCGTCAGGATCAGTACGCGGGTGTCGGGGACGGTCCGGCGGAGTTCGGCCAGGGCCGTCAGCCCGTCCATGACCGGCATCTGGATGTCGAGGAGGACGACGTCGACGCGCTGGGCGCGGGCCAGTTCGACCGCCTCGCGGCCGTTGGCCGCCTCCGCGACGACGTCGATGTCGTCGGCCGAGGTGAGAATCATCCTGATGCCCGCCCGAATGAGCGGCTCGTCATCCGTGACGAGAACCCTGATCACGACTCTCCTGCGCGGTCTTGAGCGGTCCTGCCTGCGGCCACTCGCCATCATCCCCGATCCGCCCGCCCGGAGCACCGGGCGGCCCGTGCGCCGCCCTGAGGGGTGCCGCTCCGATCTCCGACGCCAAGGGCTGTCCCGCCCTTAGGGCCTGTCCGATGGGTCGGGGCCGGAAAGGCCCTAGTCCTTGATCTCGAAGGACTCCTTCTCGATCAGCTTGCCGTCCCTGAAGCAGAACCGGTACACCGGGCTCTTGTCCAGGCTGCTGCCGAACTCCGTGGAGTTCAGGCTGAGGCACTTCGCCCCCTTGGGCACGGGCGGCGCGCCCTTCTCCAGCCCCTCGGTGAGGAACGAGGCCCCGTCGGGCAGCTTCTTGCGGACCTCCGACTCCGACTGCCCCACCGTCACCGTGTCGTACACCTTCGGCTCGATCATGGCCTTGTCCGCCTCGCCCGCCGCGACGACCAGCCCGAGGACCGCGACGATCACCAGCAGCAGGACGACCAACGCCGCCACCCCGCAGCCGATGGCTATCCCCTTTCCCCGTCTGTTCCTGCTCATTGCCTTGGCCAGCTCCTTCGGCATGCCGTTCCAGTCGTTGACCGGATCAGCGTCGCCCGGCGTGCCCGCCGGAAGCTGCTGCCGAAAGTCTCCGGTGCCGTCGACGAACGTCGTCGCCGTGCCGCCGGGCGCGGGGCCCGGGGCGCCCTCCGGCGAGGTGTAGGGCAGCACGCCCGCGAGCCGGAAGCCGCCGTCCGCCGTCGGGCCGGCGTGCACCATGCCGCCGACGAGCCGGGTCCGCTCCCCGAGGCCGGTCAGCCCCTGACCGCCGCTCACCGCGCTCCGGGCGCCGCCCTCGGGTGCCGGACCGTTGGTGACCTCCACGACCAGCGAGTCCGGCTCGTAGCGCAGCTCGACGGTGATCGAGGCGCCCGGGGCGTGCTTGTGAGCGTTGGTCAGGCCCTCCTGGACGAGGCGGTACGCCGCGTGATCGGCGGTCGGGGCGAGCGGGCGCACCTCGCCCGAGCGCCGCAGCAGCACGGCCGCACCCGCCCCCCGGGACGCCTCCACCATGCCGTCGATGCCGGCCACGCCCCGCGAGGGCGCCTTGGCCTCCTCCTGCCCCAGCGCGGCGAGGGCGTGGGTGGGGGCCTGCCCGGCGGCCACCGGAGGGATGCCCTGGTCAGGGGCCTCCGTGCCGTCCCGCAGCAGGCCCACCACCTCTCGCAGCTCGTGCATCGCGGCCACCGACGCCTCGCGCAGCACGCCCACGGCCTCCCGCTGCCGCCCGGTCAGCTCGCGGTCCACCTCCAGGGCGCCGGTGTGCACCGAGATGAGCGCGAGCTGATGGCCGAGGCTGTCGTGCATGTCCTGCGCGATGCGCTGGCGCTCGCGGATCCGGGCCTGAACGGCGATCATCTCGCGCTCGCGCTGCAGATGGGCGTGGTACTCGCGGAGGGTGTCGGCCAGGGTGCGGCGCTGGGACCAGTAGCGGCCGGCGAGTCCGGGCCCGATGACCGCGACCAGCGTCGCCAGGGCATTCATGATCAGGAATGCCAGGGAGAAGGGCGGTGGTTCCGACACCTGGGTCAGGCCGACGCTGAGGACGTAGGCGAGGACCAGGGTGCCGGCCGCCCGGCCGAACGCGGCGATCCGCCGCCCGGCCGACCAGCCGGTGACCAGGAGCATCGGGGCGAGGCCGCCGAGCCCGGCGGAGGCGACGGCGGTCACCAGCAGCACGGTCGCCGGCAGCGCCCGGCGCAGCGGCGACAGCAGTGCGGCGGCCAGGGCGGCGGCGACGGTGGCCGCGGTGCCGCTGCTGTCCAGGACCTCGATTCCGGCCGCCATCAACCCCATCGTGAGGCTCAGCAGCACCTCGCCCACGATGCGCCGGGGCGGCCACATACCGGGGTCGAAGAGAGTCCTGACCGGATCGGCCAGCCGCCGGGCCGCCGCGCGCAGCCTCGCCGCCGACGTCCGGTCCACCGGCTCCGTACGGTCCTTGCCTTCCACACCTGTCACGCGGCTACGTTAGGCAAGCCCGCCCGCCGACGACATCGCCTTTCGTCGCGACCAGCAGCGACCAAAGTCCCACGGCCGCGGCCGCCCGGCGCCCGGGACCGCTCGGCGCCCGGCGTTCCGGATACGGCTATCCGGGTCCGGGCGTCGGACGGGCATCCCTTGGATGGTTGCCCTCCAGAGACTCCTGGAGGACGGCTGGAAGCTGCCAGAGGCTGCCCCTCTAGAGGTTGTCGCCCCAGCCGCCCTGGATCATGGTCTGGAACGCCCAGGTCCCGTCCCGCCTGATCAGGATGTCGGCGTAGCGCAGCCGCTGGGTGCGGCCCTGTGCCGTCATGACCGAGTCCGAGAAGACCACGGCCATGGAGGGCGAGAGGAAGACGGGCGTCCGGGTGGACTCGAAGGCGATGTCCTCGCTGCCGTCCCCCATCACCTGTGTCATCGTCGCGACGAACCGCTCCCGGTCCCACTGCGCCGAGCGGCCGTCGCCGGCCGTGTCGTCGCTGACGAGGTTGAGCGGGAACACCGCCATATCGGCCATCCGCGCCACGTTGCGCTGCGCACTGTGCGCGTCGTACTCCGCGAACCATGCCTCCAGGCTCGCGCGGTCCTCGGCGGTCGGCTCGTACCCGGCGTCGGGCAGGAAGGTCACACAGACTCCTCACGGTCGTCGAAGGCGCCCCGCATCCAGACAGGGCTATTCAAGCTTGACTACTCGGGAGAAGATACCGACCTCGGCGACTCTAGTCAAACTTGAATAGATCGAGTGTCGCCGGCGCCTGCGCCGCTACGACAGCCGGCTGCCCGGCCACCTGCGCCGACCGGCCCTCGATCACCCGGCGTGACATCACGTGCGGTGGTGGCGCGCCTGCGTCCCAACCCGGTTGCGTCTCGGCGCGTGGAACGCGCTGCCGGATCGCAGGAAATCCGCCATCGTGGCCGGATCACCGCACCGGCTAAGGTGCTCCCGCGAACTGTTCAGGCGTGCGATGAGGGGAAGGTCTGACGGTGTCCGATCTGGGGCGGCTCATAGCCGGCCGTTACCGGCTGGTGGAGCGGGTGGGCCGCGGCGGTATGGGCACCGTGTGGCGGGCCGAGGACGAGCTGCTCGGCCGGCACGTCGCCGTGAAGAAGCTGCACATCCCGCCGCATCTGCACGACGACGAGGTCCTCAGGCTCCACGAGCGCACCCGCCGCGAGGCCCGCAGCGCCGCCCGGATCACCCACCCCCACGTGATCGTGGTGCACGACGTCGTCGACGACGAGGGCCTGCCGTGCATCGTGATGGAGTACATCCCCTCGGTCACGCTGAGCGACGTGGTCAAGCGGCAGGGCGCGCTGGCGCCGGGCGAGGCGGCCCGGATCGGCCGCAGCACGGCCGCCGCGCTGCGCGCCGCACACGACGTCGGAGTGCTGCACCGGGACGTCAAGCCCGCCAACGTCCTGCTCGGGCACGACGGGCGGATCGTCCTCACCGACTTCGGCATCGCCGTGGAGTCCGGCACCCCCACGCTGACCAAGACCGGCGAGCTGGTCGGGTCGATCCACTACCTCGCGCCGGAGCGCCTGCGGCCCGGGATCGCCGAGCCCGGTCCCGCGAGCGACCTGTGGTCCCTGGGCGCGACGCTGTATCAGGCGGTCGAGGGGCGCCACCCGTTCCAGCGGGACACCGCGATCGAGACGGCGTACGCGATCGCCGCCGAGGACTACCACCCGCCGCGCAACGCCGGACCGCTGACCTCGGTGATCGAGGGGCTGCTGGTGAAGGAGCCGGGGCGGCGGATGGCCGCGCACGAGGCCGAACGCCTGCTGGCCGAGGCGGCCGAGGCGGGCAGTTGGACCGCGACGGCGCCCGGGACCGCCTCCGCCGCCCCTGTCGCGTCCGCCGCCGCCGACCCGGCCACCCGCCCGGAGCCGGTGGCGGACCCCGTGGCCCCGGCGCACGGGGGCCGGCGCCGCCGGGCGGCGCTGTGGCTGGCCGTGGCGGCCGCGGTCGCCGCGTCCGTGACCGGCGGCGCCCTGCTGTGGCCCCGGGGCGACACCGACGCGACGGCCGGCGCGCCGTCCAAGGCCCCCGCCTCCGGCAGCCCGAGCCCCAGCCCCTCGCCGCTGCCGCCGCTGCCCGCCGGGTACCACCTGGAGAAGGCCGGGGAGGGCTTCTCCGTGCCCGTACCGGACGGCTGGAACCCCAAGGACGTGCCCGGCGGCGAGGTCGCCTATGTCGACCCGACCCGGCTGGTGGGACTGCGCGTCGACGTCGTGGAGTTCGCGGGTTCCGACCCGGTCCGGCACTGGGAGCAGACCGAGGAGGAGCAGACGCGCCGCGACAACCCGGGCTACGAGCGGGTCCGGATGGGCCCGACGACCTTCCGGGGACGGCCCGCCGGGTACTGGGAGTTCACCTTCCCGGGCCAGGCACGGGACTTCCGGGCCGTGGAGCTGTCCTTCAGCGGCACGGACGGCACGCAGTACGTCGTCTACCTCTCCGCGCCGAACGCCCAGTGGAACCAGTACCGGCCGGTCTTCGACAACGCGGTCAAGGGGATCCGGCTGCGGGCCTAACGGGTGTGGGACCCGGCGTCCGCCCGAATGCGCGTCTTGAGGACCTGGCTGCCGATGGCGAGCGTGACGCCCAGCAGCAGGACGTAGAAGACACCGATCTTCTGCAGGTCGTCGAGGAAGAACCAGACCGAGCCCAGACCGGTGAACCAGAACGCCACCAGCGCGAACCCGCCGGCGCGGGCGTCCTTGTAGCCGGCGGCGAGGCAGAGTGCGGCGACGACGCCCAGGACCAGGGCGATGATGACGTAGGTGGTGTCCCAGCCGAGGTAGCCGCGGGCGAGTTCGGACCAGACCGCCACGGCCTCCGCCACCGGCCCCCACACCACCGCGCACGCCAGCCGCGCCGACCACAGCAGCAGCACCGCCCCCGCCACACCGGCGAGCAGGGCGACCCGGGAGAACTGGCCGACCTCGATCACATCGGCCCGGGCGATCACCAGCGTCAGCAGACAGCCGAGCAGCGCCACCGCACCCTCCGCCGTCGGCCGGAACACCACCCGCGCCGGGCTCCGGCGCGGGGCGGACAAGGCCGGTGAGGACTGCGGGGACTGCGGGACTTGCGAGGCCGGTGGGGCCTGCGGGGACTGGGGGCCCGGCTCGCCACCTGACTCCCGCCCGCCGCCGGACTCCCGCCCGCCGCCGGACGGTGCCGCGACGGCCGCCCCGGCCGCGGGGTCGACGGTGGTGGGGGTCCGCAGCGGCACGGCCTGCGGGGACGCGGCCGCCGCGGTGAGCGCCGCCCGCATCGCGGCGGCGTCCGCGAAGCGGTCCTCCCGGTCCTTGCGCAGCGCCCGGGCGATCACCTCGTCCACGGCGGGCGGCAGCTCCGGGCGCAGCCGGGACGGCGGCACGGGTTCCGCGGCCAGATGCTGGTGCATGACGGAGAACGGTGAGTCCCCCGTGTACGGCGGACGCCCGGTCAGCAGCTCGTAGAGCAGGCAGCCCACGGCGTACAGATCCGTACGGTGGTCGGTCGCGGCTCCGTTGATCTGCTCCGGCGCCAGATAGGCGGGGGTGCCGACCGCCACGCCGGTCCCGGTCAGCCGGGTGACGGCCTCGCTGAGCGCCTTGGCGATCCCGAAGTCGACGACCTTGACCTTCTGGCCGCCGGTGAGCATGACGTTCGCGGGCTTGATGTCCCGGTGCACGATGGCGTGCCGGTGGCTGTGGTCCAGGGCCTCCAGCACCTGCCCCACGATGTCGGCCGCCTGCGCCACCGGCAGCGCGCCGTCCTTCAGCACCTGGCCGAGGGTCCGGCCCGCCACGTACTCCATCACCAGATACGGCTCGGCCGAGCCGCCCGCGGCGTCCTCGCCCACGTCGTGGACGGTGGCCACACCGGGGTGGTTGAGCGCGGCCGCGGCGTGCGCCTCGCGCTGGAACCGGGCGAGGAACTCGGGCTGCAGCGCCAGCTCGGCGGAGAGGGTCTTGACCGCGACGGTACGGCGCAGCCGGCGGTCGACGGCCCGGTAGACCGTCCCCATCCCGCCGTGTCCGAGCTGCTCCACCAGCTCGTACCGCTCCCCCAGGATTCTGTGCTCCACCGGATTCCTCCACGGACCGAAAACGCCAACACGGCGGAAGACGGACTGGAGCGCGGCAGGGTTCCCCCGGCCACGGGCGGTGCGGGGTCACTCGCCGATGCCGAGCAGGGCCAGCGTGATGTTGTCGGGGCCGCCCGCCTCGATGGCGGACTTCCACAGCTCGAAGGCGGCCCGGCCGTTCTCGTGGGCCCGCAGCAGCTCGTCGAGCTCGTCCTCGGGCACCGGGTCGGTCAGACCGTCGGTGCAGATCAGATAGCGGTCCCCGGCGGTGAGCGGGGCGGTGGTGACGTGCGGGGTGATGGCGCAGAAGCGCGTGGCGCCGCCGAGTGCCTGGGTGACGAGGGAGGTGGTGCGGCAGCCCGGCAGCAGGGGCGGGCTGTCGTCCACGCTGACCTGGCGCAGACCGTCCCCGGTCGCGTCGAGCACCCTGCTGTCGCCGACGTTGAAGATCAGCAGCGACTCCGCGAGGACGACCGCGCCGGCGACCGTGGTCCCCATGGTGGTCAGGTCCGGATCGCGGCCGGCCGCCGCGTACACCGCGCGGTTGCACAGGCTCAGGGCCTCGCGGACGGCCTTCTCGCTGCTGAGGGACGGGCCGACCGCGGCCAGCTGCCGTACGGTCAGGGCGCTGGCCACCTCGCCGCCCGGCTGGCCCCCGATGCCGTCGGCGACCGCGACGACGAGCGGGGTGCCGAGCGGGAAGACCAGGGTCTGCGGGTTCTCGGTCACGGTGCCGCACAGCGTCCAGGGGCCGGCGACCAGGCTGTCCTCGTTGTGGTCGCGGAGCAGGCCGGGGTGGCTGAGGGCCGTCACGGTGATGTACCGCATGGCGGGATGCCGCCTCTCTGCGTCGTCGGGCTCAGTCACCCGGCTCGGTCGTCGGACCGGGCGTCGGACCGGGCGTCGGACCGGGCGTGGGACCGGGCGTCGTACCGGGCGTGGGACCGCCGCCCAGGGTCTGCCGCCGCATGAGCCGGGAGACGTCCTTCCCGGTGACGATCCCGGCCAGCCGGCCCCCGTCCACGACCAGCAGGCGGGTGCCGGTCCGGAGGGTGAGGCGTTCGAGGGCCTCGCTCAGCGGGTCGTCCGGGGCGGCGACCGCGCACTGGGACAGCGGGGTCGCCACCTCGCGCACCCGCAGGTTCTCCCGCTCGGCCGGCGGCACCACCGCGAGCCTGCGCAGCTGCACCACGCCGCTGGGGCGGCCCTCGAAGTCGAGCAGCGGGAGGACGGAGTGGTGGGAGGGCACCGCCACGTCCTCGATGAAGCGCTGGACGGTCAGCCAGTCGGCACCCGTCACCACCGGGCTGGACATGGCGTCGGCGACCCGAACGCCGCGCAGCGCGGTGTGCAGTGCGGCCCGGCGGCGCTCCGCACCGGCGACGATCATGATGAAGAGGCCGACGAAGACGATCCACAGTCCGCCCGGCGCCCCGCGCAGCACGGAGATCCAGCCGACGGCCACCATCAGCACACCCATGACCTGGCCGCTGCGGGAGGCCGCCAGATCGGCCCGCTCCCGGTCGCCGGTGCGCCACCACATGACCGCCTGCACCACCCGTCCGCCGTCGAGCGGCACGGCGGGCAGCAGATTGAACGCGCCCAGGAACAGATTCGCCCAACCCAGCCACATCGCGACCACCGCGGGGATCTCCGCCCAGCCGGCCAGCAGCTGCAGGCCGAAGCCCGCACCGAGCGCGACGCCCCCGATGACCAGGCTGGTCAGCGGGCCGCTGACGGCCACCAGGAAGGCCGCGGCGGCGGTCTTGGGCCGGCCCATCCGCGTCATACCGCCCAGCGCCCACAGCGTGACGTCCTCGACCGAGATCTTCTTCCGGCGGGCGGTCGCCGCATGCGCCGCCTCGTGCAGCAGCAGGCTGCCGGTGAGCAGCGCGGCGCCCACGACGCCGGCGAGGGCGTAGACCGCACCCGAGCGGCCCGGGGTCCAGACGGGCAGGGCCTGCCGCCCGAGGCCGACCGCGAACAGGCCCACCAGCAGCGGAACGCTCCAGTGCATCCGCAGTGGTACGCCGACAACCTGTCCGACCCGGACCGATCCGTTCATCGTCGTCCTCACCCACCCCAATTGTCGCTCGCCAGGGATGACGGGAGGGCCCTTACGCTGGACGTAATGACGGGAGCGCTGGACCTCCGGAGGTGCGCCATGGGGCACAGCCACCACTTCCACCTGGATCAGGACGGCCACTCGATCACCGTGAACGTCGGCCCCGGCCGCGACGGGGAGATCGAGCTGCTGGTCGACGGCAAGGTGATCGCCTACCAGAAGGAGCACGGCCCGGGGATGAACGTCCTGGCCGGTGAGCTGCCCGACCAGCCCGCCCACCCCTTCCGGGTGCTGCTCCGCCAGCCGCACCTCGTCCCGTCCGTGCCCCGCTGCACGCTGGAGCTGGACGGCGTGGAGCAGCCGATGCCGGAGCGGCTGGTGCTCTGAGGAGGGGCCGGTGCTCTGGGGAGGAGTTGGGCCACCCGGCTGATTCTCGGCTTCGAGCGTTTTATTCCCTGCGGGTTGAACGACGATGCCGATGGACAACGGCAGCACGATACGTCTGGCATCGAAACGATGAACAGGCGAGGAGCACCGTGAGAAGAATTGCACAGGCGGGAAGCGTCATCGGGGCATGCGGACTGGTGCTGTTCGGCGCCGGGGCAGCGCAGGCCGTGACCGTCCCGGGCGAATCCCTGTTGTCGGCCGTGGCGGGCGCGGACGTCGGCACCGTGACCGGCATGGTCTCCGGGGTGGTCTGCAACAACCGCCTCGCCGACTTCAATTACAAGTCGCCGGTGCGCAAGGCGCCCCACCCCTGCATCAACGGCCCGGTACACAGCGGCAACAACAAGCACAGCGGCAACTTCATCAACCACGGCAATCCCAACAACAGCGGCAACCTCCACAGCTCCAACGGCTCCACCAACAGCTCCAATTCGACCGCAGGAGCCTCGGAGGGCAGCGGCAACAACATCCAGAAACTCCTCGGCCTGCACCACTGAGACCGAGCGAGCACGGTCACAGCGAGCACGGTCACAGCGAGCGCAGCGAAGCGGCCCCGTTCCCGGTACGTTCCGGAAAACGGGGCCGCTTCGCTGTGCGTGGACGTCAGAAGTGCGTGGAGCCCGAGGCCCGTCCGATGTGCTGGATGTCGTTGCTGGTCTTGCTCTCGGCGCCGGTGGTGCCGCCGGAGTCGTCGTTGGTGTTGCCGTTGACGTTGGTCGGGCTGCCGCTGTTGTTCGGGTTGCCCGTCATGTCGACGTTCTGCGCGTACTTGACGTTACCGCTGTTCACGGGCCCGTTGACACAGATCTTGGCCCGGGGACCGCAGCGGAGGATGGCGTGGAAGCTGGCGATGGTGTCGCTGTTCCACACCCCGTCGCCGTAGCCGTCGAACCCGTCCCACGCCTGCGCCGGCGACGCCCCACCGACGGCCAGAAGCAGCCCGCAAGCTCCTGCGATCACATATTTGACGCGTGCCATGTTCTTCACTGTGTGCTCCTGCACCTCGCGGTTTGGTCACCCGCGGACTTGCTACCGGGCGGGCCGGTCTCCACCAAGCCTGAGCAACGGCCCGTTGCCCGTATTCACCCTCTCCGACCACCGGATTCACCATGACGGCCCTCCGGGTGGCCACGGCCGTACCCGGCCGCGCCGCTCAGGCCCGCAGCCGGTGCCCCGGGTAGAGGTGGTCCGGCCCCTCGGGCCTCCGGCGCTCGTGCTGCTCCTGGCGGTTCCCGGGACCGTCGGGGGTGTCGGTGCGCTCGGCCCCCTCGATGCGCTTGGCACCCTCGGTACGTTCGGTGCGCTGGACGCTCTCGGTGCGTGCGGCGGTCTCGGTACGTTCGGCGCTCTCATTGCGTGCGCCCCCCTCACGACGGCACTCACGCGGGCTTCCACCGTCCCTGCCATCCCTGCCATCCCCGCCGGCCCCGACGCCCCCGCCGGCCCCGACGCCCCCGCCGGCCCCGACGTCCCCGCCGTCGCTCTCGGGGGTCCGCTGGGTGGTGCGGTTGGTGGCATGGCCGCAGTTGGGCCAGGCGGACAGGCCCTGGTCGCGGACGATGCGGCGGCCGATGGCGATCTGCTCGGCACGGGTGGCGAGGTCGGCCCGTGGCGCGTAGCGGCGGCCTCCGTAGGCGCGCCAGGTGCTCAGGGCGATCTGGAGGCCGCCGTGGTAGCCGTTGCCGGTGTTGATGTGCCAGCGGCCGTTGCTCTCACAGGCGGCGATGCGCTCCCAGTCGGGCACCGGTCCGTACGGCACGTCCTGCGCCGCGCTCGGACCGGCCGGGCCTAGGATGCCCAGCACGGCCAGCAGCACGGACAGGACCGATTCGGCGGACCGCTTGGCGAGGGGCGACGGCATCACGGGCATCCTCCGCAGTGCTCCGGCAGCGCCGCGGCGCAGTGCACGCCACGAACGGTGGGCACACACCAACTAACCCGGAAATATGGTTTTCTGCATGCCGGGAGAGCGCGACATGCGGGCGATTCACCCAGGTGGACCATTGTCCGAGCCGTCGCCCCGATAGCGCGTCAAGGACCGAATTCAGGCCATCACTGGGGAATTGACGGCGGTGCCGTCGCGGATACGGTCGGAAACGGGCAATTACGTGACCGAATAGGCGAAGGACGGGGTGAGCGGAAGCGGTTCGGGGGTCGCCACGGCGAACTCGTAGGCGGCCGAGAACGCGAAGTTCCTTACCGAGACACGGACTTCGAGGCCGTAGGGATCGGGCACCGTGACCGTGCCGTGGTCGGCACCGAATCCCGCCTCGATGCGCTCCGGAGACACGGACAGACCGCGCCCGACGGCCTGCATGGCGGCGTCCTTGCGCACCCAGAAGCGCGTGATCAGACGCTCCCGCTCGTCGGCGGCGCAGTTCGCCGCGAGCTGCGCCTCCCGGGCCGTCAGCACCTCGTACGGGGTGTCGGGCGGGCTGCCGTCACGGTGGACGGACTCCACGGAGAAGCCCATCTGGCGGGCGTCCTCACCGCACGCCACGACCAGCAGGCCACGGGTGCCGTACAGCTCCCAGTGGCCGGCGGCGGCCATCGCGGTGCCCACCCGGTCGGGGAGCCGGGCCAGCAGCCAGCGGCGGGACGCGGTGTCGAGGGTGGCTCGGGAATGCCCGTTCAGGCCCAGGCAGTTGTCCGGGGACAGCGTGCCCCTGGCTCCGCCGCGCGGGGAGGACGCGGCGGACGGGGACCCCATGGGGACGACGAATACGGGTACGGAGGTGGCCGCCACGCCCGGATGCCCATGCGGGTACGGTCGAGCGGGCGGTTGCGCCGGTGCGGGGGATGCGGGGCGGGCCGGGGCCCGGTGCTGCTGGTGGTGCCGGTGGTCAGAAACGTCCTGGTCAAGGCGCTCCGGACAGAGTTCGAGAAGAGCGGCGTTCGTTTCCACGTACTTTCCGTCCTCCACAGTTGAACGGTGCCAAGGCCGCACTGGGTGAGTGGCGGCCCGTCATACAGATGTTGTCTCCCCCTTTTTCGCCTACATCGATCGATACAGACAGCCCAAGGTTTGCAGATCCTCCGGAGCCTTCGGGTCCTCCCTCCTGCTGATGTACGGCTACATACTTCGATGTACGGGAGACCGCCCCAAATTCGGGCGCCAGGGCCAAGAGAACGGGCAGAGCACCGAAGTACTGTCCTCGTGTGTGGTTACGCCCTTTCCCAAGTACGCACGCACGCCGCCGGCCCATACCGCTCCGTGACCTCAGAATGGCGGTGGGTTTCTTCGCCGGCTGTCTCATTCTGTATGTCCTGGGCGGCCCCCGGGTCATGGCCAGCGACATTCCCGCCTGGCAGGCGGTCCTCCCGGTGCTCGTGCTGTGTACGGCGACGGCGTTCCGCAGCGCGCTGCCGCCCATGGCGGTCGCGGTCGGCACCGTCACCGTCACCGTGGAGATGACCTCCAGCGGCGGCCTGGTCCCCGTGCTGATCTACACGGACCTGCTCTACGCGGCCGCCCTGTACGGCGCCTCGTGGCTGTGCCGGGTGCTGCAGTTCGGGACCGTCGCCGTCACCATCGCCACCACGGTCACCCTGGTCGCCCTCAGCGACCGCTCGGAGGGGGTGACGACCGGCGTCATCGTCGCGATGCTGCTCATCTCCCCCGTATGGACCGGGCTGTTGATAAGGAACCACAAGGCGCGCGCGGACGCCGAGCGGGAGCGCGCCGCGCAGATCAACCGCCTGGCGGAGCTGGACCGCAAGACCGTCCTGCAGACCGAGCGCACCCGTATGGCCCGTGAACTGCACGATCTGGTGGCCAACCACCTCAGCGCGATCGCCATCCACTCCAGCGCGGTGCTGTCCCTGACGGAGGCCAAGCGGGCGGCGGAGGGCGACGCCGACGTGGCAGGGGAGGCCGGGTCCAAGGCCGCGGCCCCCGACGACCCGATACTCCAGGCCCTCGCCGTGATCCGCGAGAACAGTGTGCAGGGGCTGGCCGAAATGCGCCGCATGGTGGTGCTGCTGCGCTCCGACCGCGGCGTGGACGACGACTGGGATCGCCCGCAACTCAACGCCCTCGGCGCCCTGGTCGAACAGGCCCGCCCGGCCGCCGACGCCGCGGCCCTGACCCTGCACACCGACTTCCCCGAGACCTTCCCCGAGGTCTCCTCCGTCATCGAGGTGACGGCGTACCGCATCGTGCAGGAGGCACTGACCAACGTCCTCAAGCACGCCTCGGCGGGGCGGGTGCGGATCCGCTGCCAGACCGGCGCCGAACAACTCACGATCACCGTCGACAGCCCGCTGGCCCGCCCCGACCCCCGCACCCGGCAGCACCCCGTGGAGCGGCTGGCCAGCGGCGCCGGGGCCGGCCTCACCGGCATGTCCGAACGGGCCGCCCTGGTCGGCGGCGTCTTCGACGCGGGCCCGGACCGCACCGCCCCCGGCCGCTGGCGGGTAAGGGCGGTACTACCACTGACACAGAACTCCTAGGGCAGCCCACCTAGGGCAGCCCAGAGACCAACACAGCCCGTAGACCCACACAGATCGACTCCCGGAGCGGAACCACTCCGGGTACCAGCACGGGGGCGGTGAGGACGAGAGATGGAGCAGCAAGTGGAAGAGCCGGTGGACGAGTTAGCGAACGGTCTGGTGCACGACGACGCCGCGAAAGGACCGGCGGCGGGGCCCGCACCGTCATCGGCCGCCGTGCCGATGACGGCCCCCGACCCCACGACGGCCTCCGAACCGTTACCGGCTCCCGCGCCGCCCTCGTGCCCCACCCCGCCCATCCGCGTCCTGGTGGCCGACGACCAGGCCGCCGTACGCTCCGGACTGGTCCTGGTCCTGCAGACCGACCCGGACATCACGGTCGTCGGCGAGGCCGGCGACGGCGAGACGGCGGTCCGCCTGGCCGCCGAACTCCGCCCCGACGTCGTCCTCATGGACGTCCAGATGCCCCAGCTCAACGGCGTCGCCGCCACCCGCCGCATCGTCGAACGCGGCCTCGCCGAGGTCCTGGTCCTGACCACCTTCGACCTCAACGAGTACATCTTCGGCGCGCTGCGAGCGGGCGCCGGCGGCTTCATCCTCAAAAACGCCGAACCCGCCGTCCTGGTAGGCGCCGTACGCGAGGTCGCCCACGGTGACGGCTTCCTCACCCCCGCGATCGCCCGCCGCCTGATCACCGAATTCGCCGGCCGCCCCCCGTCGGCGGTCCCCATCCCCACCCTGCCCGACGACTCCTCCCAGGCCCTCGAAACCCTCACCAAACGCGAACTCGAAGTCCTCGCCTGCATCTCCCAGGGCCTGGCCAACAGCGCCATCGCCGAAACCCTCAACCTGGCCGAGGGCACGGTGAAGACCCACACGAGCCGGATCTTGTCGAAGCTCAACCTGCGCAGCCGCGTCCAGGCGGCGATTCTGGCGCAGCAGCATGGGATCGCTTTGCGGGGGTGAGGGCCACACCGAACGGTCCCGGGGCAGGGGCGTGGGCGGGCCCATACTTGCCGTGGGCCCGTCCCTCCCGTGTCCCGTGCCCCGTGTCCACACGCATCGCCGTGCCCCGACGGCGGCGTCGAGGCCCTCATCGTCCGGAACGGGCAGCCGCGCACCCCAACTCTCCGCCACCCGTCGCACATTGACCAACGACGCGGTCAATTCGACTGCCAGCAGATGAATCTCTCCGGGAGTCCACGTGCGGGCTTCCAGGATGCGGCCCGCTTCCTCAATGAGTTCGTCGGCCATCCCAAGCTGCGCCACCTCCACCTCATCGGCGATCCGGGACACGAACCCCGCCCCGTCACCTACCAGGAAGCACGGGTTCCCATCCGGGCTCAGCCACGGCAGAAGCCGAGCGATGCCAGTGGAACTCATCGGCCTGCCACCTCCACACCGTGAATCCAGCGCGGCCCGGCATCAAGCCCGTACGCGGCGAGCCACAGCGCCCGCCGCCGCCCGCGCTGCAACCGCCGTTCCCGCACTTCGCCGCGCCATGCTTCAGGCACACATGACGGATCCCCACTTGGCCGAGAGGTGCGGTGTCGATATCAAAACCGTCGGCCGCTGGATCACCGAGACCGGGCGCGTCCCCCGTTCCCGGCACAGGTGGGCCGTCTGCGAAGCACTCGGAGAGGACGAGGCAGTGTTGTGACCGGCAGCCGCTAGGAAGGCCATCAAGGTTGGTCCCGACCGTGAGGTCGTTTCCGTCTACCCTTACCGCTCCGCCTGTCCAGCCTCCCTTTGGCGGTCGTTGATCACCAAAGCGGAGCGTGATTTGACCTTCGCGGCCTACACCAACTACTTCCTCTGGCTCGAACAAGCCCAGTTTGGTGCAGCGCTACGACGAAAGGCCGCGCGTGGATGCGGGGTTCGCTTTCTGCTCGGTGACCCTGACAGCGATCTCACTCGCTCGCGCGAACAGGATGAAGGTGTCGCCCTGACTCTGTCGACGCGTATCCGCGTGACTCTCGCCGAGTTGGGGAAGATCAGAACGCAGCCGGGCATTGACGCGAGGCCCAGCGATGGGCACGCCTACCTGTCCGTGTTTCGCTTCGATGACGACATGATCGAGACGCCGCTGCTGACGCACAGCGTTGGGCACGATGCTCCGACACTCCATCTACGGCGTCACCAGGATGACGGCATATTTGACCGCTTCGCCACGCACGTAGAGGAGTTGTGGCACAGAGGAACTCCAGTAGGGGAAGGGGCCAGCAATGGGTAGGCGCGACTACGAGGACGACCCGAACGCACCCGCAGCGAACAGCCTGGTACCGGCCGCCTCTGCGATCGTCGTCGACGACTCCGGACGCCTCCTGCTTCAGCGTCGGCGCGACAACGGCATGTGGGCCCTTCCCGGTGGCGCCATGCAGATTGGCGAATCACTGCCGGCCTGCGCCATCCGAGAGACGCTCGAGGAGACCGGGTTCCATGTCGATATCATGGGAATCGTCGGCACCTACACCAACCCCCGTCACGTCTTCGCCTACGACGATGGCGAAGTGCGGCAAGAGTTCTCCATTTGCTTCCTCGCCCGTCCCGTGGCAGGGCAGTTGGCAGCATCCGAGGAATCCACGGATATTCGATGGTTTGATCCCGGAGAGATTAACGCGCTCCCCGTGATCCCGAGCGTCCGAAAGCGCGTGAACGACTGGCGCGACAGTAGTATGCCCGCGATCCGGTAATTCGGATACCCCCAGTTTTTGCCTCCAATCTCCGCACCGACCGACCCTGGGGCCATGACCTATCAGTTCACTCCCTGACTGATTGACAGTCCAACTACACCCACGGGCCGGACCTCCGCCTAACGGGATCCCATCAATCTAGACCTACAACTCTACCGGGCGGTAAGCGAGAGCCTTGTCTACCACTTCTTCAGCCGTCAGCTTGGGAGTGTTGTAGTAGATGAGGTCCGTAACGCGTGGGTGCAACACACTAGACTTCAATTGGTCAACGAGATGATCTTCCTCCTCCTCAGGAAGTTCCGCGTCGATGAGTTGCTGGACCATACGGACCAATTCTTCACGCGACCTCTGTTGCATTTTTCACGACTCCTCCCAGGCGGCCCTCTCTAACCGTTTCCAAAATGATAGCCGCCATCCAGTATCTCTTTATGATACCGCGGCGTCACCACGACTAGATTGTCGAGATCGTACACACCACCACCATGCTGGATTGGCTTTATATGATGCAGAACATATCTCCCCTGACCTAGATGCTGTGCCGCTGGAGCAAAGGGGGACTTGCCGCCAGCCATAGCAGTTTGACCGGATTTGTCGAACTGTGTGGCCAGTTCATCATGCCGCGAGACTTCCTTCCAGAAGGCTTCACGAAACTTGTCAAAGCTCTCGAACTCTCTCCCTTGCAGCTCTCTGGCTACCTGCCCTGGGATCCTTCCCGCGTTCCCCTCCGACCCTCTAAGCCATTGCCCATTGACGTCCGGCAATGAGCTTCCCCCTGTCGCCGCACCGGGCGAGTTCCGGAATTCCTTTGAACTCTTCGGGCCTGCTATTTCGCAACCAGCCAGACCCAAGGGGTCCATTAGCACATGGGGGTTGACAACATAAGCGGCGGGGTTCGGAGCAGGAGCCAAGCCTAGGGGATCAGGGGCGGTGTAGCGAGCGGATATGGGATCGTAGTAACGATGGAAGTTGTAGTGGAGTTGCGTTTCGGGATCAGAGTATTGGCCCGGAAAGCGGAGGGGAGTGTAGGCGCTCGCTTCACGATTCCAAGTGGTGGTGCCCCAGATATTGGTGCGGCTGCTCCAGACAATGGATCCGGAAGTGTCTACGAGCTCGGCGGGGGAGCCGACGAGGTCGGTAGCGATGGCGAAAAAGCGCTGATCTATTACCTGTTGGGCGGCGTTGGCGAGTGCCGTGGTTTTGCGTTCGGTTTGGGTGAGAGGGGTGAGGCCCTGGTGGTCCCAGGTGAGAGATAGGGCGCCTGACCGACCCGGGGCGTGAGCGGACTGTTCGGTGAGGGTGGGGCCATCCCAGGTGAATTCTATCTGCTCTGCGACCGTCACAGCATCGGCTGCCAGGCGCTGTTTAGATATTCGGCGGCCGGAGGGGTCGTAGAAGTAGCGCCAGGTGGTGCCGTCGGGGGTGATGACCGAGGTGAGGCGGTCCTCAGTGTTCCAGGTGTAGCGCCAGGTGACCGGCTTGCGGGAAAGGCGGATCTTCTGGCGGAGGGTTACGCGGCCGAGGGCGTCGTGTTCGTAGCGGATGGCACCGGCGCGCGTGATGTTGGTGCCGGTGTAGGTGCGGTCGCCACGGGCCGATGGGTTGGGGTGGCGGTCGGGCCAGGTGGCGTGGGTTTGGTTCCCCACCTCGTCGTAGGCGTACGTCTCGGACCAGTCAGCGGCATGGACGGCGGTGACGCGGCCCGCGCGGTCGAGGTCGAAGGTGCGGCGGCCGGTGTGGGAGTCGTCGATCGCGGTGAGGTTGCCGTCCGGGCGGTAGGTGTAGGCGCGGCGGAGGACGTTCTGTACTTCTGCGGCGGCAGTGTCGGGTGCCTGGACGGTGCCGGTTCCCACAGTGGTGAGGGATTGAGCGGCGAGTCGACCCGTGGGGTCCCAGGTGTGCGACAGCTGAAGGGAGTCGCCGATGGTGCGGGTGAGTTCCTGGCCGGCGGCGTCGTGGTCGAAGGTGAGGACGTGGCCGGCGATGTCCATGGCGGTGCGGTTGCCGGCGGCGTCGTAGGTGTAGGTGGTGGTGTGGCCGGTGGGGGTGGTTCGGGAGGTGCGGCGGCCCAGGGCGTCGTAGGTGAACGTCATGGTGCGGCCGTTGACCGACTCGGCGGTGACGCGGCCCAGGACGTCGCGGGTGTAGGTGACGGTGGCGTCGGGGCTGGTGGCCCTAAGGAGATGTCCGGTGGGGGAGTGGGCGTAGGTGGTAGGGATGCCGGCGGCGTCCTTGGACGTGATGCGGCCCAGGGCATCTCGGGTGAGAGCGGTGACTTCGCCGAGGGCGTTGGTGCGGGTGGTGAGTTGGCCGGCGGGGTCGTGGGTGTAGGTGAGGGTGCGGTCGTCGAAGTCGGTCTCGAAGGCTAGACGGCCTGCGGGGTCGTAGGCGTAGTTCCAGGTCAGGCCTTGGGGGTTGGTGACCTGGGTAAGGCGGAGTTCGGTGTCGTGGGTGAACTCGTGGCGGACGCC